>JBLMXD010000103.1:0-21268 GCA_050257575.1 Alphaproteobacteria bacterium
GTTCGGCAGAGGCTGGTCTGAAGTATTATCTGTTCGGGAGCACCTCAAGCGCATTCACACTTTTCGGGATCAGCCTGGTTTACGGAATGTTGGGGACAACCAGTCTCGCCGCGATCTCTGCAAAGCTGGCTGCTGTACAAGTGCAGCCGTTGCTTGCGGTTGGAATTATCATGACGCTCGTTGGTTTCGCGTTCAAGATCGCTGCCGCGCCGTTTCATCTGTGGGCGCCGGACGCATATCAAGGTGCACCTGTGCCGAGTGCGGCATTCATCGCTTCCGGTTCCAAGGTCGCATCGTTTGTTGTGCTGGGAAAAATCGTGCTGGTTGGGTTTTCGCCTGTGCAGGGGAGTGCGGGATGGCATGCGATGGTGGCTGGTTGGTCGCCCGTACTGGCAGTGCTTGCAGCGCTGTCGATCGTCGTCGGCAATCTTGTCGCGCTGGCGCAATCAAACGTGCGCCGACTGCTCGCTTACTCCGCGGTGGCACACGGGGGATACACATTGATCGGAATTGTGGCAGGGGGACGGGACGGTTTTTCGGCAGCTTTGTTCTACACCACCGTTTACGCCGTTACGCTTGTCGGCGCCTTCGGCGTTGTTGGCGTTGTGCGACGCGAAACCGGCGGCGACGATTTCTCCAATTTTTCGGGGCTTGTATCGCGTTCCCCATTGCTAGCCGGATGCATGGTGGTTTTCATGCTGTCTCTCGCCGGCATTCCTCCGTTGGCCGGATTTTTTGGGAAATTCTATTTGTTCAGCGTCGCGTTGCATTCTGGTGGAAACCAACAGCTTCTTTGGCTGGTTGCACTCGGTCTCCTCGGCAGTTTCGTTTCGCTTTACTATTACCTTCTTGTGTTGAAGGCGATTTTTGTTGATGAACCGGCGATTACACGCGCGCGAGCGCTTGATCGCGTAGTGTCTGGTGGTTTGCAACAAGTTACGGTCGTTTTGATCGCTGCAGCCGTTGTTTTCCTCGGAGTAATGCCCGGCGTTCTGGCTTCCCGTATTCTCGCCGCAATTCCGTGAGGAAATTCAAAAAGATGCAATTAACGCTTGACTGGCGCGCCGTAATTTTTGCATCAAAAGTAATAACCTCGTTGTGAGGTTGGTGATGTGAAGATGGGCAACATCAGCCAGTTCATTGAGCGCCACTTTCGACATTTCAACGCGGCGGTGTTGAAAGATGCAGCCGACGCGTACATCGCGCATCTGGATCGTGGTGGGAAAATGATGATTACTCTGGCGGGCGCCATGAGCACCGCCGAGTTGGGCGTCTCGCTCGCGGAAATGATTCGCCAGGACAAAGTGCACGCCATTACCTGCACGGGTGCGAATTTGGAGGAAGACCTCTTCAATCTCGTTGCGCGCACCAAATACGAGCGAATTCCCAACTATCGCGAACTGAGTCCGCAACAAGAGGAGGAATTGCTGCAGCGCCACCTTAATCGCGTCACTGACACTTGCATTCCGGAGGAAGAGGCGATGCGGCGAATTGAGCGGGTCGTGCTCGATGAGTGGGTGACCGCCTCGGAGAACGACGAGAGAAGGTTTCCACACGAATTCCTTTACCGGATTTTGCGCGAATGCCGCCTGAAACAATTTTACGAGATCGATGCCGCCGATAGCTGGATGATTGCCGCTGCGAACAAGGGTCTGCCGCTGTTCGTACCTGGTTGGGAAGATTCAACCCTGGGAAATATTTATGCAGCCCGTTGTATCACCGGCGTAATCAAGAACGTTCAGGCGATGCGCTCGGGGATCGAATACATGATCGAACTTGCGGAGTGGTATCGGCAGGCGTCCGAGAATTCGTCCATCGGTTTTTTCCAAATCGGTGGAGGCATCGCCGGGGATTTCCCAATTTGCGTTGTTCCGATGTTGAATCAGGACGTGGTTACCATGCCCGTACCGGAGTGGGGCTACTTTTGCCAAATTAGTGATTCCACGACCAGCTTTGGTTCATACTCCGGCGCGGTTCCCAATGAGAAAATTACGTGGGGAAAGCTCAACGTCGATACACCGCGATTCGTAATCGAATCTGACGCGACGATCGTTACGCCATTGATCTTCGCAAAAGTCCTGGGCTGGTGAATGGGGCGGGCATGGCTCATGCCCGTTCGGTTGATAGCAAAAGCCCGACTTTAACGCGAAGCTAACGGGATGCTTTACGTCGTCGCCACACCGATCGGAAATCTAAGCGACATCACGTTGCGGGCGCTTGAGGTGCTCAAGCAGGTGGACCTGGTCGCGGCCGAGGACACACGGCATTCCGGACTTTTGCTCAAGCATTTTGGAATCAAAAAACCGTTCGTCAGTTATCATGAACATAACGAAGCGAGTCGTACGGCAGAGCTCGTCGAGCGCCTTGCTCACGGGGAAAACATTGCTCTGATTGCCGATGCGGGGACGCCGGGAATATCTGATCCCGGGCTTCGACTCATTCGCGAATGCATCAAACGCGAACTGCCGTTGACGATTGTCCCCGGTCCATCAGCCATCCTGACTGCGCTGGTCGGTTCGGGGCTTCCGACGGAAAGATTTTCGTTTTGTGGATTTGTTCCATTGAAAAGCGGGCGACGGGAGCGTGAGTTGAGGGCAGCGGCCGAACGCCGGGAAACAACGATTTTTTTTGAATCGCCTTATCGATTAATCAAAACTCTCGAGGCTTGTGCTGAGATCATGCCGGAGCGGCAACTTTGCGTCGCGCGCGAGCTGACAAAGAAATTTGAGGAATTTCGCCACGGCAGCGGCGCCGAATTGCTGACGCATTTTCAGGCTCATCCTCCCAAAGGCGAAATTGTGCTGCTAATCTCCGGGTCTTAGCAGTTTTGCCAACGTGGCGAATAAGGGAGTCGTGTTCGACGTCCAATCCAGCGACCCAAATTAGGTGGAACCAATGCGATCCGATATTGCCTTCACTGGCCGCGCACTCGAGACTTTCCCAAGCAGATTGAGCGGCTTCTGCGATTATCATGTGATGACCGGCTTGCCACGCTTCGTTATGCCTTTGCTGGCAGGATTTGCCGTTACTTTTTTGCAGCTTGTATTGGCCGTCGGTTTGCTCGCTCCTCAAGAGTCACTTGCCGACCGATACTGCGCGTTGGTTCAGCACGACAGCTACTGGTTCAAGAACATTATGGATCGGGGATATCAGACCATTGTCCCGCCGATCGATCACAAGGTGATGGAAGTTTCGAATGTCGCATTCTTCCCGGCCTACCCGGCGATCGCTGCGCTGTTTCACCGTACGTTCAACATCAACAGCGGTACTGCTCTATTGATCACTGCTCAGCTCGCTGCCTGCGGCTTTTGGGTTTATTTCTTTTTGTTTTGCATGCGGTGGAATGTTGCCCCTGTGCTGCAAATTAGCGGTGCACTGCTCATCCTCGCCCATCCCGCGAGCTTCTTTTTGATCGCTGCGTATTCGGAATCGCTCTTCTTGATGACGTTGCTCGGTTTTATCTATTGGAGTACCGCCCAGGGCCGCACGGCGAGAGTTTTGGCTGGGGTGCATGGGTTCGTTATGTCCGCAGCGCGCATCGTCGGGATCGTGTGCGCCGCCTTCCCCCTGGTGCGCGCAATTTCTGAAAACGGGTGGCGCGGTTTGCTCGAGCCGCGCAAATGGCTTCGTGACAACCGGGGAGCTATCGGTTTGACGATTGTGGCGGCGAGCGGGGCAATTGCATTCTTCGCCTACTGCCAACTGCGTTGGGGTCACTGGGATCTTTACATGCTCACTCAGGCGTCTGGCTGGGGCATCGAGCCCGATTATCTTGCAGTGTTTAAACCCGAGAGTTATCGCTGGCTCATTCCCGCGCTGAACGATCCGGCGGAGGCAAGCCAAATGTCCATGACGCTCGGGGCCCTGCTTTTACTCGGCGTCCTGATTTGTGAGGTAATTCCAGCGCTTCAGCGCCGGGCATGTTTACCGATGCGTCTTGGCATCTATTTCTGCGCGGCAGTAATTTATTACCTCTCAGTTAGCGGAGTTGCCTGCGTCGATATGGAAAGCATGCTCCGCTACGAGTTTTGCGCCTACGCATTGATCGTTCTGGCGTTTTTGAATTTTTTGCGTCAATTTCGCACGCCGCCAGTTTGGGTGCGTGCGTCGGCTACGGTGGCAGTAGCGCTGGTCAGCGCTGCCGGGCTGTGCGTACAGGGCTGGTACGTCTGGAATTTTACTCGAGGCAATTGGGTCGCGTAGCAGAATATGAAGACTAACGTCGTCATTATCGGTGCGGGTCCGGCAGGTCTTACGGCCGGCTATTTGCTATCGAAAAACGACGTGGACGTCGTTGTTTTGGAGGCTGACCCGGTTTACGTCGGCGGTATTTCCCGCACGGTGACCCACAAGGGTTTTCATTTCGACATCGGCGGCCACCGTTTCTTCTCGAAATCGAAAGCCGTTGAAGATTTTTGGACGGAGATCTTGCCGAATGACATGCTTGTTCGCCCGCGCTCGTCGCGCATTTTTTATGGCGGCAAATTCTTTTCCTATCCCCTCAAGCCGGTGGAAGCGCTGCTGAAGCTCGGAATTCTCAGATCGATTCTTTGCATTTTCTCATGGTTAAAGGCACGCCTCTTCCCGGTGCGAAACCCGCAGAATTTCGAAGAATGGGTGAGCAACCAATTTGGAAGCCGCCTCTTCAGCACCTTCTTCAAGAGTTACACCGAAAAGGTCTGGGGAATGAGCTGCAGGGAAATCTCCGCCGACTGGGCGGCACAGCGCATCAAAGGCCTGTCGTTAGGCAGTGCAATTCGGAACGCGCTTGTTCCTCAACGTTACAACGGCGACCGGAGCAAAGTTATCAAGACGTTGATCAATTCTTTCCGCTATCCGCGGCGTGGGCCCGGTATGATGTGGGAGGCGTGTGCCGAAAAGATGGCGGCATTGGGTGGAAGACTCAAGATGGGTTGCCGGGTAACGCGCTGTTCGTTCGACGAAATAGCCAACGCCTGGACGGTGGAGTACAAGGATCAGCAGGGAGAGATTGGTGTTGTCGAAGCCGAACACGTAATTTCGTCCGCGCCGATGCGGGAACTGGTGTGCGGCTTGTCGCCAGCTGTGAGCGAACGAACCAGACGCGCAGCTCAAAGCCTCAAGTACCGCGATTTCCTTACTGTCATGTTGATCTTGAAGGATCGCCAGTTGTTCAATGACAACTGGATCTACATTCACGATCCAGGCGTCAAGGTCGGCCGGGTTCAAAATTTTCGCTCGTGGTCGCCGGAATTGGTTCCCGAGCCCGATAAGGTCTGTTACGGCTTGGAATATTTCTGTTTCGAAAGCGACGGCCTGTGGAATTCGAGCGACATCCATCTAATCGAGCTGGCTAAACGCGAGCTGATTCAGATCGGGCTGGCGAAACCGGGCGATTTCGTCGACGGCTGCGTAGTTCGCCAGAAAAAAGCCTATCCGGTTTATAACGATGATTACGCGCAGAACGTCGACTGCATTCGCCGGGAATTAGAGACCCGTTACCCGAATCTGCATGTTGTCGGACGCAACGGCATGCACAAATACAACAACCAGGACCACGCCATGATGACAGCGATGTTGTCCGTGGAAAACATTCTCGCCGATGCAAAGCTTTACGATCTCTGGCAGGTCAACAGCGACGCCGAATATCATGAAGCCGGAACCGCTGCAGCAGAGCAAACAAATGGCTCCGCGCTACGTCTCGTGCCCACTCGCGTCGTGACTGCCTCCGAGCTAGCAGCCGAGGGATAGCGGTCGCCCTACCCGTTTTCGAATTCTTCCACCGGCGGACAGGAGCAGAACAGATTTCTGTCGCCATAAACGTTGTCGATACGTGCGACTGCGGGCCAGAATTTGTGATCGCGTGTCCAAGGGGCGGGGAACGCTGCTTGTTCGCGCGAGTAAGGATGGTTCCAGTTATCCGAGGCGATTTTGCGCGCGCTGTGCGGGGCATTCTTGAGCAGATTGTTCTGTGGATCCTGTTTTCCGTCGGCGATTTCTTTCATTTCCGCGTAGATTGAAATCATCGCTTCGCAAAACCGATCCAGTTCGTGTTTCGGTTCGCTTTCCGTCGGCTCGATCATCATCGTTCCGCCTACCGGCCAGGAAATCGTCGGTGCATGAAAGCCGTAATCCATCAGACGTTTTGCTACGTCACCGACCTCAATACCGGCGCTTTTCCACTGACGCAGATCGACGATGCACTCGTGCGCGACCAGACCGCGTTTTCCTTTGAAAAGAACGGGAAACTTCACGTCCAGTCGTTTGGCCATGTAGTTTGCGTTTAGAATTGCGACTGCACTCGCTCGCTGCAATCCCTCTGCGCCCATCATTCGGATGTACATCCATGTGATGGTCAGAATGCTGGCGCTCCCCCAGGGAGCCGCGGAAATGTTGCCGCTTGCGCCGACACCGTGGCGATACACAGGCCCAATGTCTCCCTGAGAAGGACGTTCTCCGCGTTCTCCTTCTCCAAATAGAATCCGGCCAGTGTCCGGATCGAGAACGTATTGGCGTGGAAGATATGGCGCTAAATGTTTGGCCACACCGATCGGTCCCACACCCGGTCCGCCGCCGCCGTGCGGAATACAAAAAGTTTTGTGCAAGTTCAAATGGCAGACATCGGCCCCGTAATCGCCCGGACGGCAGAGACCGACCTGCGCATTCAAGTTTGCCCCGTCCATGTAAACCTGCCCGCCGTGCGTGTGAACGATGTCGCAGATTTCGCGAATTGTTGGCTCGAAGACTCCGTGCGTTGAGGGATAGGTAACCATTAGCGCCGCGAGCTCGCGTGCGTGTTCGTCTGCTTTGGCACGCAGATCGGCGAGGTCGATGTCGCCATCTTTCAGACAGGCAACCGAGACAACTTTGAACCCGGCCATCACCGCACTGGCAGGATTCGTGCCGTGTGCCGACGTGGGAATGAGACAAACGTCGCGATGCCCTTCGCCACGCGCCGCGTGATGTTCGCGAATCGCCAGCAAACCTGCAAATTCACCCTGCGATCCGGCATTTGGCTGCAACGAAACGGCCGCGAACCCGGTCATTTCCGCGAGCCATTCCTCCAACTGATGAAACATTTCCAGGTAGCCTGTTGCCTGTTCGACCGGCGCGAATGGATGCAATTTGGAAAACTCCGGCCATGAGATCGGAAACATTTCTGCGGTGGCGTTGAGCTTCATCGTGCATGAGCCCAGCGGAATCATCGATGTAGTGAGCGACAGATCGCGCGATTCGAGCTTTTTCAAGTAGCGCAGCATTTCGGTCTCAGTGTCGTGCGTATTGAAGATGGGGTGATTTAGAAACCCGGAAGTGCGGACCGCAAACGTTGGAATGCGCACCGGAGGATCACCTAACTTATGGTCGTCAAAATCGCGCACATTCGTGCCGCGGAAGACAGACATCAGTAATTCGATGTCACGTGGCGTCGTCGTTTCGTCGAATGAAATGCCGACCGCTTTAGGACTGAGCGCCCGCAGGTTGCAACCCGCCTGCGCTCCGTGCTGCAAAATAACCTCACTCGAGTCCACTTCGACCCGAACGGTATCGAAGAAATTCTGATGCGTGATTGTGCAGCCAAGGGCACGGAGATCATCCCCGAGTCGACTCGTTAGCCGGTGAACGCGTTCTGCAATAGCACGCAGTCCTTTCGGGCCGTGGTAAACCGCATACATCGATGCAATGACAGCAAGGAGGACCTGAGCCGTGCAGATGTTGCTGGTTGCCTTGTCGCGCCGGATGTGTTGCTCGCGTGTTTGCAGGGCGAGGCGATAAGCGGGGCCGCCTTCGGCATCATGTGAAACCCCGACGAGTCGACCGGGCATATGACGCTTGAATTGGTCGCGGGTGGCAAAATAGGCCGCATGCGGTCCGCCGAACCCCAGCGGCACTCCAAAACGCTGTGTATTGCCGACCGCAACGTCTGCGCCAAATTCGCCGGGCGGCTTCAGCAGTGTGAGGGCAAGAATATCTGCCGCGACGACCACCAGCGCGCCGGCATTATGCGCCTCGCGGACAAAATCCGCATAATCCTCGATTGCACCATCGGTAGCCGGATACTGGACCAACGCGCCGAACACCGTGTCGTCAAATTTGAACCGTGAGTAGTCACCGATCTTGACGTCAATCCCGAGCGGCTTCGCGCGAGTTTGGACCACGGCAATCGTTTGAGGATGACAGTTATCGGCGACGAAAAAAGTTTTGCGATTTGGAACAACCGCGTGACAAAGCGCCATTGCTTCAGCGGCGGCTGTCGCTTCGTCCAGCAATGAGGCATTTGCGATATCGAGTGCCGTGAGATCCATGATCATCTGCTGAAAGTTCAACAGCGCTTCGAGCCGTCCTTGCGCAAGTTCTGCCTGGTAAGGTGTGTAAGCGGTGTACCACCCGGGGTTCTCGAGAATGTTTCGCTGAATTACGGGCGGCGTAATGCAGTCGTAGTAACCAGCTCCGATGAACGAGCGCGCTACCTTGTTCTTCTGCGCAATTGCTCGCAGCTCAGCCAGTGCTTCGTCTTCCGACCTCGGTCCCGGCAAATTCAATTGCCGTTTGAGACGAATGTCCTTGGGAACCGTGGCGTCAATGAGCGTGCCCAGGCTGTCGAAACCCACCTCACGCAGCATCGCGCGGACTTCCTCCTCGTTCGGCCCAATATGTCTGCGCGCGAACGAATCAATGTCGAAAATTGGTTCGCGCATTTGCATCGGAAGAGACTACGGAGCGCAAGACACGCTTCAACTCTCGAGCGCTGCCTGCGCCGCTGCCAGTCGCGCGATGGGAATTCGGAACGGACTGCAACTAACGTAGTTGAGACCCAGCCGGTGACAGAACTTGACGCTGTTTGGTTCGCCGCCGTGTTCGCCGCAAATTCCCAATTTGATGTTTGGTCGCGTCTTTCGACCGAGATCGCAGGTAATTTCCATCAAGCGCCCAACACCTTTTTGATCGATTGATGCGAAAGGATTCGTGTCGACGATATCAAGCTCAGCATAGGCGGGGAGGAAAGTGCCGGAGTCGTCGCGGCTCATTCCCAGTGTGGTCTGGGTCAAATCGTTTGTGCCGAAGCTGAAGAACTCCGCATCGCGCGCGATTTCACCGGCGAGGAGCGCGGCACGCGGAATTTCGATCATAGTTCCGACCAGATATTTGAAGTTTGTGCCTTTTTCTTTTGCAACCTCGTCGGCAACACGGCGGACGATATCGATCTGCAGTCTTAGCTCACGCGGGAATCCTACCAGCGGAATCATGATTTCGGGATGGACGTTGATCCCTTTGGCGTGCACTTCTGCGGCTGCTTCGAAAATCGCGCGAGCCTGCATTTCGGAAATCTCCGGGAAGGTGATTCCCAATCGGCAGCCGCGATGACCGAGCATGGGGTTAAATTCATGCAGGTCCTCAACACGTTGGGCGATATGTTCAACCGATACGCCGAGTTTGTTTGCCAGTTCCTTCTGCTGCTCCTCATCGGCAGGCAAAAACTCGTGTAACGGAGGATCTAGAAAACGAATCGTCGCCGGCAGGCCTTTCAGCGCGGTAAAGATTCCGATGAAATCCCCGCGCTGATACGGAAGCAATTTCGCCAGCGCCTTGGCTCGCTCATCCTTTGTGTCTGCCAGAATCATCTCCCGCATCGCGTCGATCCGGTCGCCCTCGAAAAACATGTGCTCGGTGCGGCAGAGCCCAATCCCTTCGGCGCCGAATGCCACAGCGTTTTTGACCTGCTCGGGCGTATCGGCATTTGTGCGTACCCCAAGCCTGCGAAATTCGTCCGCCCACTTCATCAGTTTCGCGTACTCCTGATAGGTAACGCTTTTCTTCGGATCGAGCGACCCGTCCACAAGCACTTGAATGATTTCCGAAGGCGCGGTGGCGACTTCGCCGGCAAACACTTCGCCCGCCGTTCCATCGATGGAAATGTAATCGCCTCGATTCAATTTCGTGCCGTTCGCGCTGAGTGTGCCCTTGTGATAATCGATGTGAATCCCGGTCGCGCCGCACACGCACACTTTGCCCATTTGACGCGCAACCAGCGCGGCATGTGAAGACACGCCACCGCGCGCTGTGAGAATCCCTTCGGCTGCGATCATGCCCCGCAAATCTTCCGGAGACGTCTCGATCCTGGCGAGCACGACTTTTTCGCCACGTTCGGCGCGAACAACAGCTTCTTCAGCACTGAACACGACATGGCCGCAGGCCGCGCCCGGTCCGGCGGCCAGACCGGTCCCAATCTTTTTTGCATTCTGCGCGGCCTGCCGATCAAAAACCGGTGCGAGCAAATGCGCGAGTGAATCTGCTGGGATACGACGCACGGCGTCTTGCCTCGAAATCAGCTTTTCACCGACCATGTCCACGGCGATGCGCACGGCAGCATGACCGGTGCGTTTGCCGTTTCGCGTCTGTAAAATGTAGAGGTGATTCTCTTCGACCGTGAACTCGAGGTCCTGCATGTCCTTAAAGTGCCGCTCAAGGATGCCACGAACTTTCATGAGCTCCTTGTGGGCTGCGGGCATTTCTTTCGCCAGATGGGCGATTGGATGCGGCGTGCGCACTCCCGCAACGACGTCTTCGCCTTGCGCGTTGATTAGATATTCGCCGTAGAAAACTTTTTCGCCCGTAGCCGGGTCGCGCGTGAAGGCGACCCCGGTCGCGCTGCTGTCGCCCATGTTGCCAAACACCATGGTCTGAACGTTGACCGCTGTTCCCCAATCATGCGGGATCCCGTACTTCCGGCGGTAAACGATGGCGCGATCGTTCATCCATGAACCGAAAACGGCGCCGATTGCTCCCCAGAGTTGTTCGTTCGGCTCCTGGGGAAATGATTTTCCGGTACGCTCGTTAATCAGCCTTTTGAAGCGGTGCACAAGCTCCTTCAGATCGGCGACGGTCAATCGCACATCGGGAAAGTCATGCTTGCCGTAGCGCTCGTCCTTCAGTCGCTCGATCACAGTCTCGAACGGCTCGTGCTCTTCGCCCGGCCGTTTTTGCACACCCATCACCACGTCGCCATACATCTGAAGAAATCGTCGATAAGAATCCCAGGCAAAGCGCGGGTTGCCGGTTTTTCGCGCGACGATCTCCACAACCTCGTCGTTCATACCGAGATTGAGAATCGTATCCATCATTCCCGGCATCGAATCGCGCGCACCTGAGCGCACGGAAACGAGCAAAGGCCGCTCTTGGTCCCCAAATTTCTTTCCAACCGATTTTTCGACTTTCTGCAGTGCTGCACCAACCTGCATTTTCAATTGCGGAGGATATGAGCGGTTGTGATCGTAAAAATAACTGCAGATCTCAGTGGTGAGCGTGAACCCCGGTGGCACCGGCAGACCGATACGCGTCATCTCGTGGAGATTTGCGCCTTTGCCGCCCAGCAGAGGTTTCATCGTTCCCGCTCCATCAGCATGGCCATCTCCGAAGTAGTAAACGTAACGGGGGCCGCGCGTTCTTTTGCGAGCCGCAGCTTTGCGCGTTTTAGATCGCACTGGCTCCCTGGTGCGTTGGAGTCGTTTTCGAAGATTAGGTTTGCGTTTTGTGGCCATAAAATTTAGGGACGGCGGCGGCCGCCGGGATGACGAATTGCCAAACTAAATTCCGTCGTCGCGATGTCAACGACGCGCAGTGGAGGTGGATTGTCTTGTCCTCAAGAAGACGGCAATTGCATCGCCGAAGGCGCAAATATCAGACGGCAAACCTGCAGCCGCTAGCCAACGCGTTGAGGACAACGCGTTCCACCTTGCGGTTAAGCTGGCGCGGTTTCGCCGTTTGTGAGAACTTCAGCAATCGTCGCCGTAAAATCATCGACGCCCGTGCTGGGTACGATGATGCTGTTACGGCGGCCGTGAGCTTCTTCTGTGATACGCAAGAATCTGCCGCGCTCATTTTCCCGGAGCTCGACGTAGAAATGCTTACGCTCTATCTGCAGTTCTCTCGCCTCGATGATGTTATCCATTTTGCCTTGCGGGCGCCGAGTTTAGGCGTCGGCAGAAGGAAATGGAAGAAAAATTCGCGGGTATAAGGAAATTTCTTACCTTGGGGGCTTGCCGCTCCAGCCCATGCCATCCGACGATAATCGACTGCATGTCTAGTCGTCCCCTGTTGTGGCACAGGGTTGCCGTGCCGTCCGCTCAACCTAGAATCTGATCGCCTCTACCCTTTGCCGCCGAGCATGTCATCTTCAATCGACCCTAGCTCCCATCGACCGCCGGATCGGCAACGTGTGGCCGTTCCTCTTCCACCCGAAGGCGAGCCGCGAACGCATGATCCTTACGCTGCGTTCCGGTTCGGGGATTTTAGCCTGTTTACCTCGGGAAACCTACTCTCGATCGTTGGCCGGCTGATGCTCGCAGTGGCGGTGGAATGGGAGATTTATGCGCGAACGCATTCGGCAACTGCTCTTGGTCTTGTTGGCTTAGCCATTGCCGTCCCCGTCGTCACACTCTCTCTGCCGGCCGGGCATCTAGCGGACCGGTTAAGTCGAAAACATATCATCCTTGTTACACAGGTCTTCAGCGCATTCATGTCGCTAGCTCTCGCCCTGGTTTCCTGGAAGCATCTGTCCATACCGATGATCGCGCCGTTGCGTGAGGGTAATCGGGCTCTAACAGCAATTGCCGGCGTATTTGAACGCCACCATCCGATGTTTCATTTCGATGATGCCTCGGTTCCCTTGATCTACCTGATTCTGTTTATTGGAGCCTCGGCGCGCACGTTCAGTTGGGCTGCGCGCAGTTCGTTCTTTCCAACTCTGGTTCCACGCGATGCATTCGCGAATGCCGTGACCTGGAACAGCACCGTTTTTCAAATCGGATCCGTTGTCGGGCCGGCGGTGAGCGGATTGCTCGTCGCGTACATCGGTTTCTCGTTTGTGTATCTGCTGGATGCGCTCTGTTCGTTTGCTTTTTTTCTTCTGGTCTTTCCCATTCGCCGCAGCAAACAGGTGCGAGATCGCACCGAGGCGAATACGTGGAAGAGTCTCGTGGCCGGACTGCGGTTTGTGTTTAGCAGAAAAGTCATTCTTGCCACGATCACTCTGGATTTGTTCGCTGTCTTGTTGGGCGGCGCGACCGCGCTAATGCCGATTTTCGCCGATCAAATCCTGCATGTCGGAGCTGTGGGCCTTGGCTGGATGCGGGCGATGCCTGCGATCGGTGCCCTTGCAACGGCATTGGCGGTAGCGCATCTACCGCCCATGAAGCAGGCGGGCAAAGCCTTGCTTTGGTGCGTCACAGGGTTCGGCATTGCTACGATCCTCTTCGGATTATCAAAAACATTTTGGTTATCGCTCGGGCTACTATGTCTTGTTGGGGCGTTCGACAGCGTGAGTGTGATCATCCGCGGTTCGATTGTGCAATTGGTGACGCCGGATGAAATGCGCGGACGTGTTTCGTCCGTAAACAATATTTTCATCGGCACATCGAACGAATTCGGAGCGTTGGAATCAGGATTGACGGCTGCGCTTTTTGGTCCGGTGATCTCAGTCGTTGCGGGAGGGATCGGAACGATCCTAGTGGTGTTCGGTGTTGCGTTCCGCTGGCCGGAAACGCGAAAAATCGGGGCGCTGGATCGAAATCTGCGGTGAAGGCCAAGTCCTATAGTCGCCTCGCTCTGCCGAAGCGTGCGCGGCGACGGAGCGCCGCGGCTACAATCAAAACGCACCGTGCAGTGAGATTGTGCCGTATGGGGCACCGCCGTCCTGGTGGTAACGCACTTCAGCGCGGTAAAAATCAAAGTTTCTATACGGCTGGTAGCCGACTTCACCCGTGAACGTGACGATGGGCGAAATCTTCCAATCAAAACCTGCGCCCGTTCGAACCTCGCTGTAGGTAAGAATTGCATTGTTAAGCCGCGGAATTCCGTGGGAATCACCAAATTCGTCATCCACGCGATAACTTGCTTCTTTCATGGTAGCGCCTGCATAGAGCGATACATTACGGCTCATTTCGTATTCCAGGCGCGGGGTTGGCAGGACGGCCTCGAGCAGCCATTGCGGTCCCAGTTTCCAACGAAGACCAGCAGCAGGGATTACCGGGTATTTACGTTCCACGTCAACACTCACCCCGAGGATGAGTTGCACGTTAGGGCTAAAAATGTAGGTGCCGCCCACGAAGAACGGCAGGTTAAAATCATCCCAATTCAAGTGTCCGAGCCCGGAATCGTAGAGCCCGGGTTGCCCTTGGGCTCTGATGATGATCGAATCCGAAAGCTGCATATCCAGCCCGATAATCGTGCTGAATGACTGCAACGTATTCGGCAGAGCAGTGCCCGTCGGGAATCCAAATGAGAACCGCTCCCATTCAGCCCCCAATCGCAGCACGCCGAATTTTGTTCGCGGTGTTAATACCAAGCGAATTTCCGAATCGATCTCGTCAAAATCGTTGACGCTTTTGCTCCCGCGTTCAACATCTCCTTCGCCTACGTACGTGCCCTCGGCGTAAAATTCGCCCGCAATAGGCCAGAACGGGTTATCGCCTTCTTCGGACATCGCCGACCTGGCAAAGAAAACCAGCGTTGCCAACGTCAGAATAAACGATCGCGCGCCGAACATTCTCATCCGGTCACCGGCCTCCGCTGGTGTCCCGGCGAAACGCCGCAACGGCCTTGGTGATGTTTTTCATCATGACCGATTCCGAGCCCAGCCGTTCCACACCGTGCAGCGACCCTAGCTCAGCCGACGAAATCATGTCGCCGCGCCAAACGAGCGTGGAGGGTTTTCCTTCGACGGTAACGGGCCACAGCTGCTGGAGCGTGATAGCGACGTAATAACCGCCGCTGGCGTAATACAGGACATCCGCAGCCTGATACGTTCCGCCACTTCCGCTGCGGCTATAGGACGCGCCGAGAGTCACAACGCCCTGGTCGTTTGCGTCCAGAAGTTCCCAGTAAAGCTCCGGTGTGAGTGATCCGGCGCCCCGCCCAATGCCTGTGGCGCCGAGGAGTCCGGAAAATTGCCGCCGAATCTTGTCTTCTTCGCGCAGCAAACCGTTTGCGTCTTCGCTTGCGCGAACAGCTGGACCGGCGTGGTTGTAAGGTGGTTCTGCAGCCATGCCACCGGAAACAAAAGCTTTCGTCCGCGCAGTAAGTACATCTGCCCAGAAGGCTACAACCGCCGGCGGCATAGTGCCTCCGGCTCCGGCCCCACCGGCAGCAGAAAATTTCTGCGCCTCTTCCTTGCTGATTTGGAGATCGGGACTCAATTTTTGGGTTGCCGCCACGAATGAACGAACAGAGGCGTTACTCGGTGCGCTCTTTAATTTCTCAAAGTTAGCGGGTGTCGGATTGGAAGGAAGATCGGAATGCAGGAACACCTTCAAATCGCGATATCTTGTGGGTTCCCATCGCCGTAAGGCCGCCATCAATTCGGAAGGCGAGCCCGGCACGACATAGCAACTTTGCACGGCTAGAAATCGCGGGTTCTTCATCGGCGGCCCGTGAGCGGTTTTCACCTCGCTCTTTGCCAATTGCGCGAGATCGATCTTGTCGAAGACGGAAAAAGAGGCCAGTTCAGATACTGGATCGGCGCCTGAGCTTCTCGGGCCAGTAACCAACACCAGCAAAAAAACTGCAGCAAAGGCGGCGATTCGGGCACATCGAATTCCCACAATCATTTCAATATTCATGGCAGATAACCCTTTGGCTATTGACCAATGGTTGCAAATTTAAACGATCACCGCAATAAGATCGAGATGAATGAACCGGTCATCGCGCTTCATCATTTGAGCAAAAGCTTCGGCCCCGTCCATGCCGTGGAGGACCTTTCTCTTACAATCGAGGCCGGCACTATCTTCGGTTTTCTGGGACCGAACGGGGCCGGCAAGACAACCACAATGCGAATGTTGTGTGGCTTGACTCATCCCACGGGCGGCCATGCCACGATTGCCGGAGCGGATGTCTGGCAGGACCGCCAACAGGTGCGTATAAAATTTGGCTACGTTCCCCAAAGCTTTAGCCTTTATCGCGATCTGACGGTTCTGGAAAATTTTCGCTTTTTCGGCGGCGCCTACGGTGTACCAGGAGCTGAGCTGGAGAGGCGGATCGAACGCCTGCTGGGTGTTATTGATTTGCGGAAAAAAAGAGACGTGACGGCAGACAATTTATCCGGCGGCATGCGACAGTTGTTGGCGATCGGTTGCGCACTGGTACACGAACCGTCCCTGCTGTTTCTCGATGAGCCTACACGCGGGCTCGATCCGGTGCACCGGCAGCAGATCTGGGATTTGCTGTACGACCTGAGTAATGAAGGGAAAACGATTTTTGTTACGACCCACTATATGGATGAGGCGGAACGATGTACTGAGGTTGGTTTCATTGAGAATGGCCGGTTACTGGCAAAGGCATCGCCACGCGCATTAAAGGAGAGCTTTCGAGCGCGGCTGCTCGAGATCGAGGTCGAGCCTCTCATGCCTGCGCTGGTGCGATTGCGCGGCCTGCCGGAATTGCTTGGCGTCTCTTTGCGCAGCGGGAGCTTGCGTCTTTACGCGCCGGCAGCCGAGGAACTTATCACCCGATGGCGCCAAGACTGGCCATTTCCAGAGCTGCGTTTGTTGCGCCAGCGTTGGGTAGAACCGGACATGGAAGACGTTTTCACCGCTTATTCTCAGGGTTACGACGGAGTATTGAAGCGACCAAATTCATGAGATTGCTGTCATTCGAAGCGACCATGAGCGTCGCCTACAAGGAGTTTCTGCACATCTATCGCGATCGCCGGGTACTCCTTCTCGTGCTGCTATTGCCGCCGCTGTTTACGCTTCTGTTCGGTCACGCCTTCGAAACGAGCGAGCTGACGGACGTGAGTTGCATACTGGTCAATCGAGACAACACGCCGCGCTCACAGGAGTTCATCGACATAATTTCCAAAAATAAGACGTTCCGATGGCGTTACGTGTCGCCCGATATGAAGAACGTGTCGGACTTGGTTGCCAACAGAGTTCGGGCGACGCTGATTATTCCTCAAAGCTGGAATGAAAGCCTGGAAAATGGCGATCCGAAACCGTTGATTCTTTATCTCGACGGCGGCGACATCAACACCGCTGACGCTATAGAAGGCAGCGTTCGGAAGAGTCTTGGAGATTTCCAGTTGAGACAACGCGACCGCATGATCGAGACGTTGCCGGACGAGGTCTTCGAGCTGGGCAAGCAGCTTCCGGTGAAAATCCGCAAACGCTTTGTTTCCATGATGGAGATGTGGTCGGTTGATGACAAACTGCTCTATAACCCTAAGAAGCGCGTCATCGATTATGTCGTCCCCGGGATTATCGGATTGATTCTGCAATTGCTCACAGTCACGCTGATGGCATGCACCATCGCGCGGGAGCGAGAATCAGGCACGCTTTATCAGTTAATGATAACCGCGTTGCGACGTCGTGAAATCGTAATCGGGAAAATGCTGCCATATCTCGTGGTTTCAGGCCTGCTGATTATGATCATCATGCTGCTCAGTGGCTGGCATTTTGGAGTTGGGTTTCATGATCTGCCCGCGCTGGCGCTGATTTGCCTTCTCTTTCTTCTTTGTTCGCTAGGACTGGGTTTGCTGATCTCGGCTTTCTCACGCACCCAAACCCAGGCGATCCAATTTTCCGTTTTCTTTTTGCTGCCGGTGTTCGTGCTGTCAGGAGCATTCGCGCCACTCGAACAATTACCCCAGGCGATTCGCTACATTTCCGAGCTTTTTCCACTCACACATTTCTGCCGCGCTTTTCGACTCGTGAACATGTACCGGGCCGGTCTGCACTTTTATGTCAACGATCTTGTGATTCTCCTGGCGGGGGCGGTGATCACATTTCTCGGGGCCGCTTTTCTCTTGAGGCGAATTGAGCAATGAGCTTCTTCCAAAGACACCTCCTGGTGATCTTAGTTTTGGCATCCCTCGGCGCGCTTGTCGCAATGGCTGGCCACGTCGAATCGACGCCGCAGGAAGTGTTCGATGCGATGCGGAACAGTTTTCAAACCGCAAAAGCAAAAGGTGTGCACGCTCGCTATCAATGGGACCTGAGTGGCCCCAATGGCGGTCAATGGTGGATCGAGGTAAACGACGGGAGCTACAAGATGGGCAGGGGAACAATCCCCAATCCAAGTGTCACCTTCATAGCCAAAGACAAGGATTGGGTGGCCATTTGCCATGACCAGCTCAGCGGTACTTGGGCCTATTTCACTGGTCGCCTAAAAGTCCGCGGTGACCAGAATGTGGCCAGAAAGTTGAGCGAAATTTTCCCCTAAAATTTCGCTTCGGCAGCAATTCTTAGATACGGGGCCGGATCTGTTCGCTTCTGCTGACTGGCACGGAAAAAGTTGAAGTGCCGTTCGGTCGTGACACCTGCGCCCGCGATAATCTTGAATGGTTTGAAACCCGAATAAGCCACCTGCACGCCAGCCCGGTCCTCGCTGTATTGGACGACTGCGTTGTGCAAATCCAGTTTGTGTTCGGTTGGGGAAACCACATTGTCGGTGCGAAAGCTGGTGTAGTTAAGCTCGCCGATAATTCGCAAATCCCAGTCATCGTTTGGCTGGTAAACCAGCGCAGGCTTGGGAAAAAAACCCAGCAATCGCAGTTTGTCGTTCAAGACCCAAATGATACCGCCGCCGGGCGCAACCGGTGGATCTTGAAATAGCCCCCAGCCCACGCCAACAACGGCGAAGAGCCGGTCCTGCCTTAACGGTAACGCCACAAACGCTTTCCCTGGGATATCGACAGCGTCCCAGCTTACGTTGTCCTGGAAGTAAACGCCCGGATCAATCTCGATACTTATTCCCGGAAAGTTCTTCACAACGTATTCCAAGGCCAGGTGAGTAGAGGCTGCTTGCAGATGATCCGGTAAGCCATTGTCAGTGCCGCTAAAGTCATAGCGCTCGTATTCCACGCCGGCGCGGAAGTACCATTTGCCGGTGATTAGAAAGCGATGGTCATAGCTGAAGTCATCATAAAGCGAATCGCCATGCCCAAGTTTGGATTCCTTGAAATCGCTTTGGAAGGTGTACGTCGTCTCGTAATAGAAAAGATCGCGTGAGTTTTCGTCAGCCGGCGTCGGTGAAGGTTGAAGCTGAAAAGTCGCCGGCCCGGCGGTGGCTGACACAACCCCGGCGAGAAAGAAGAACGCAAAGATCTTTCTAAACGTTTTCACGACGTTGTTAGGAGACACCGAGGATACCGACATATCGCACGTAAAACGTGCAAGCGATGTATCGGAGGTGGATTATTTTAGCAAGGACTATTTGATCGAAACCAAATTGCGGAGGTCCCGGCAAAATTGTGGGTGGAAACCATGGCAGCCATTCACGGGGAACGGCAACAAAAAGCCCGAATTGAAATCCCTCGAGCGTATGGACGCTTCTTCGGTGTATTTTACTCTTGCATCGAATGTGTCATCTAAAACGCCTGCTCAAATCTTGCCTGCCGGAACGAGTGATCGCGATATTCGGGAAGTTTACCAGGCCTGCGTCGACTCCGCCGACGGAAACACCTTTACAGGCGCGAATGCGGCGCCGGATTGAAGCGCAAGAAAAAGGCAAAAGGTCGTACGAGTATAGCTACGACGATGCATTAAGCTTTCTCGATAGCCTCGGAATCGAACCATCTCAAAGCCGCGATGGCAGCATGCCATGCCAGAGCTTGGAGTTTATGCAGAGTCACTTCCACCGCCTCGATGCCAGTCGGCCAATTATTGGCTTGCATGTCGGAAACTTCGTTGGCGTGTCGCTGGCGTATCTGGCCAATGCCCTCTGTCGCTTGCATCCAGGCAGCCGCGTTATTTCGATCGATCCGAATCTAACCCATCGGGGTATTGCGCGGACTATGGAGACTGCCTTGGCTTTGTTGAACCACTTCGGTTTGGAAGACCGGGTAGCGATTCTCACCGGTTACAGCCTGGAAAAGAATGTCAGTAATCAGGCCGAAATTTTCGCTGGCTACGATCCGGTGGCAAACTGGGAGAATGAGCGGGCTTGTACTTACCAGTTCGATATTCTAAACCTGCTTGCCCGTGGAAGGTTCGATCTTTGTCTGATGGACGGTAATCACGATCCTGATTACCTCCGGCGAGAGTTGGACTGGGTGCAGCAACTTCTCAGGCCGAACGGTTTGCTGGTGCTGGACGACGTCTCCACGGCCTGGCCCGATATCCAGTCTGTTTTCAACACAATCTCGCCTAACCGATTCAAGAAACTAGGCGAGGACGGCCGAATCGGCCTGCTCGCACGGTCCTGACTATTGGCTTTACAATTTCCTGTCCGCAAAGAGCCTCGACATGATCACGTTTGTCGGCGTGTGCCGCACAGCCTTGAAAAAACCTGAATTGACGCCGCGACCTTTGCTTTTGCTCCAGCTATGAAACGCTGGGCTATTCTCAACAAATAGAAATGAAAGCTCCCGGCAAGATCCGTATCACCATGTGGGTGTTAGGCCTCAGCGGAGCCACTCTGTTTACGTTCCTTCTGATTCGGCAGGGCGCACCGCAGGTTGGCGCGGCCTTTGCGTCTGCGCGCTGGTGGATTGCTGCGGTGGTGATTTATCACTTTGTTGTTCCACTCTTGTTGGACACGCTCGCATGGTGGGTTCTTTTTCCGAAGCCCGAACGCCTTCCGGTGCAACAACTGTTCTGGATGCGATGGATCGGCGAATCGGTTAGCACGCTAATTCCTTCCGCTGCCGTTGGCGGTGACGTTGTCCGGGCGCGGTTAGCGGCGCTCCATCGTATACCGATACCAACCGCTGCCGCGAGTGTTCTCGTGGACATAACGCTGGGCGTTTTTGTACAGATTGGTTTTACGCTCCTGGGGCTGGGCCTGATTGTTACCGTAACGGGACATCAAGGCTTTGTACGTCCGACATTGATCGGGGCTGTGATCGGAGTTCTGGCCATTATCGGGTTCTATGTCGCCCAACGGTTGGGGATGTTTCGCTTTATCGGCAGCATGATTTCGCGGCTGGCCAATGCGGATGATTGGCATTCGTTGGTGCACAGCGGTCGGAGCTTGGATCAGGCGATTCGCAGGCTATATGCGCGACGCCGTGGCGTCATCGGTTGCTGCGTGTGGACCACGATTTCACTAATCCTCGGCTCAGGCGAAATCTGGATCGCCCTTCACGCACTGAATCTGCGAGCGACGTTTGTCAACGCGTTGATCCTCCAAAGTATGGTACTCACGATTCGTTCGGCAGTGTTCCCGGTGCCAGGTGCGCTGGGCGTGCAGGAAGGGGGCTACGTGCTGATTGGTAATTTGCTGGGAATTCCCGGTGATGCCGCTTTCGCGCTCTCTTTGATTGCGCGTGTCCGCGAATTGATCCTGGGAATCCCGGGTC
>JBLMXD010000104.1:0-2616 GCA_050257575.1 Alphaproteobacteria bacterium
CTAATCGAGTGCGCATCGCGCAGGCCGGCGTACTGCCAGGTTTTGCCTTCGTCGGTGGATTTAAAAACTCCGTCACCCGGGATTACGTTGGCGCGGATGTCCGCCTCCCCGGTGCCGACGTAAATGATCTTGGGATCGGACGCCGCTACGGCGACCGCGCCGATGCTGGAGCTTGGCCCAGGCAGTTTTCCATCGGTGATGTTTTCCCACTCGGAACCGTTTGCGCTTTTCCAAAGGCCGCCGCCTACGGTTCCGGCATAGAAAAGATTTTTATTTCCCCGAACGCCGGTCACAGTGACCACTCGGCCGCCAATGTACGGGCCAATGCAACGCCAGTTGAGCTTGCTCATCAGCGCTTGAGGCGAAACAGGCTCTGCAGCTTGAGATCCAGCCAACGTGGAAACAAATACAGCTGCGACCAGAACAGGAAACGTACGGATCTTCATAAACAAAAGGTACCTTTCATAATTCGATTCTCCTAACGGATCATTTTCACAGTTTTTGAGAGGATCACTCTGCAGCCGGCTGTCTGTGCAACGGCGGCCAGACTACAATAACACTGCCCGAAGCACGCGCCCGGTCGTAATCGCAGTTGCCTGTCGGCGTGAGCATGCGCAAAGTCCGACCCATGCGTGTCCTTTTCCATTCGCCGTTAAGATCGATATCTGTTCTGTCAGCACTTTGGGGGGTTCTGACAATGACACCCATCGCCGCCATCTCCGTCTCCGCTCAAAAGTCACCTATGCAGCATTCCAACCTAGAAGATAATCCACTGCTAACCGAGAGCGCGTTGCCGTATCACTATCCCGCGTTCGACAAGATTAAGGACGAAAATTTCGTACCGGCAATCGAAGCGGGAATGCGCGACCAACTGAAAGAAGTTGCGGCGGTCGCAAACAATTCCGAAAAACCGACCTTCGACAACACGATCGTCGCCCTCGAACGCACCGGGCGATTGCTCGACCGCGCCCAGCGCACGTTTTCGAACCTCAACGCGTGCGATACCAACCCTACCCGGCAAAAGATCGATAAGGAAATGGCGCCGAAACTTGCCGCACATCATGACGAGATTTTTTTGAATCCGAAGTTGTTCGCGCGAATCCAGACACTTTACGACAACCGCGACAAGTTCGCCGCAGCGAATCCGTCCGATGGCGGACTTGGGCTCGATCCCGAATCGGCCTATTTACTCGAACGTTACTACAAGGATTTCGTGCGTGCGGGTGCAAAGCTGTCCGATTCCGACAAGGAGAAGCTGAAAAAGATCAACGCTGAGCTGGCCATGTTGCAGACCGATTTCGAGCAGAATGTTCTGAAGGAGCGAAACGCGTCGTCTGTGGTCGTCGACAAGAAAGAAAATCTCGCCGGCCTTACGGACGATCAAATGAAGGGCCTGATCAATGCTGCTAAGGCCGAACACAAGGACGGCAAGTTCGTGATCCAGCTCCAGAACACCACCGGCCAGCCGTTACTCGGCTCATTGCAGGATCGAGCTTTGCGTGAGCAGATCATGCAGGCGTCGCTCGCGCGCAACAGCAAGGGTGGCGAGTTCGATACGCGCAATATCGTGCTGAAAACGGTCCAGCTTCGCGCGGAGAAGGCGAAGTTGTTGGGCTACGATAATTGGGCGGCATATCAGCTCGAAGACCAAACCGCACACAATGTGCCGACCGTGAACAAGCTGCTCGCCGATCTCTCGCCGCCTGCGGTTGCAAATGCAAAACGCGAGGCGTCGGATATGCAGAAAATTGTCGACCAGGAAAAGGGCGGGTTCCAACTCTCGGCGTGTGATTGGGATTTTTATTCCGAGAAAGTCCGCAAGGCGAAATACGCGTTCGACGAATCGGAAGTGCGTCCCTATTACGAGCTGAATCACGTCATCGTAGATGGCGTGTTTTTCGCCGCGAACAAGGAATACGGGCTCACGTTCAAGGAGCGGCACGATCTGCCGGTTTATGAGCCAGATGTGCGCGTCTGGGAAGTGTTCGATCGCGATGGCAAACCGCTGGCGCTGTTCATCGGCGATTATTACGCGCGGCCATCCAAGCACGGCGGCGCCTGGATGAACTCTTACGTGCCGCAAAGCGGTCTGTTCGGAACGAAGCCGGTCGTCGCAAATCATCTCAATATTCCGAAGCCGCCACCGGGTGAGCCGACGCTCCTCACCCAGGACGAAGTGCGGACCGCGTTTCACGAATTCGGTCACGCGCTGCACGGGATGTTTTCAAACGTAAAATATCCGCGGTTCAGCGGAACGAGCGTGCCGCGTGATTTCGTCGAGTATCCGTCGCAGGTAAACGAGATGTGGGCGACGTGGCCGGAAGTGCTCGCCAATTATGCCAAACATTACAAGACCGGCGAACCAATGCCGCAGGCGTTACTCGACAAGGTCAAGGCCGCGAGAAAATTCAATCAAGGATTCGCGACTACTGAATATCTTTCCGCCTCGCTACTCGACCAGGCGTGGCATCAACTAAATCCGTCTGACGTTCCAAAAGACGCTGTCGCGTTTGAAGCGCAAGCATTGCACAAAGCCGGGGTCGACTTTCCGCCGGTGCCGCCACGTTATCGCAGCTTCTATTTTTCACACGCATTCGCCGGCGGCTACTCGGCCGG
>JBLMXD010000105.1:0-6188 GCA_050257575.1 Alphaproteobacteria bacterium
TCGCAATTTGAAGCTGTCCCGCAGACGGGGGATGATGCCGCTCTTCCATTAACCAAATTTGAAAGACGATTCCGCGAGCAGGGCCTGCCGATTTATCGGCTCACGCTTCGAAAAACTTCGCCGGTCAAATAAGCCCGCGCGCACCATCCGCTTCGAGAAAATTCCAGCTCCACCGCGCCAGTTTCGTCCTGTCGAAACAATTTGATCCCCCGAGCGCGAACCAGGTCAGCCCATTCGTCGCTGATTCGTTCGCGCTCCGGGAACTGCGTCGATGTTGCAATGATTAAGCGCGGCCGAACCGCGTCGAGAAAACGACCGGAACCTGAAACACCAGTGTAATGTTGACCCTTGACGAGGATCTGACTTTGCAACTCCGCACCATGGCTCAACAAGGCACGCTCGGTCTCTGCGCCGCTGTCTGACATGAACAAGACGAACGTGTCCGGTGCGATCGACAATCGAATAACAAGCGCCTGGTCGTCCGAAGTTGCTCCCGCCATATCGGGTGGCGGAAACAAAACGCTTGCAGTCACGTTGCGGGATAATTGGAGGTTGTTTCCGGCAATTAACCCTGCCGGTTTAAGTCCATGGCCGTTCAACCGCGAAAACATTCGAGACAAGCGCCTGTGGGCAAGAGATCGGTCCGGCAAAGGATTGTCGATCAGATGGACGTGCGGATAGTCGCACAGCAATTCCGTTGCGCCGCCGATATGCAGCGAATCGCCGTGGCTCAGGACCAGACCGGTAAGCCGATTGACACCGGCCCGGTGCAAATACTGGCGTACGATCCGGTCGTAACTGCGTTCGCTTCCGCAATCAATCAACCAATTGGTGCCGTTCGTTTGCAAATGAATCGCGCCGCCTGCGCCCAAATCCAATACAGTAATTTTCGCTGAAACCCGCTCGCCCCAGTCGGACGGATCGACGTAAAAGTGTCCACCGGGAATTTGTGCAAACAGATTCACGATTCCGATGACCAAAGTGGCGAGAGTCCAGTTGGCATTATTGAAAACAAGCGCCACCCATGGGAGCAGCGGCGTGGCCAGCAACGAAAGAAGCGCAACAGCCAGGACAAAGAACGCGATCGGGACAACCACCAGGTTCGCCAACAGAGAGATCGGTGTGACCAGATGGAAATACCATAGGATTAGAGGCAATGAACCGGCCCACGCGGCCAGCGACACCGACGCTCCACCGCAAATCCATTCGTAACCGGTGTGCATCCACCGGCGCGGACCCCGCAACAGGCTCCGGGGCAGGAAAGGATCAACCGTGCCGGGGCGCTGCAAAAATCTGAAGAACGGGTCTGCGAAGAGCACGATTGCGCCGACGACGGCAAAAGAGAGCTGGAAGCCGGTAGAAAACAGCTCATTCGTGTTCCAGCAGAGAATGAAGAAAGCCGCCGCCGCGAGGCTGTTTGCGAGGAAAACTTTTCGCTCGAAGAACAGACCGCCAATGAGGATCGAAGCCATTGTCGCCGCACGAATGCTGGAGACGTGCAAGCCGGTTACTGCGGCGTAAAAGAAAAGTAACGGAATAATGATCGCCGCTGCGGTTTTACGCGACAGTCTGGCAAGCGTTGCCAGCATCCAAAGCAGCGTTGCGACAATTCCGACGTGCAATCCCGCCACTGCGAATAGATGCAACGTGCCGGTCTGTTGAAATGGTTCTTCGATGTCTTCAGGCGCTTGGCGCCTCAGGCCGAGTACGATCCCACTCAGAAAAGCTTTTACTTCCGGGGCGTTCTCCAGGCCGCGGGATAATGCATTCTGCATCCAATTGCGCGATGTTTGCGCGGCGCGCAGTATGGGGTTACCGCCGCCGTGCTGAATCAGCGCGCCGTCCTCGGCGTATCGCACGAAAAGCATTCGATGGATATCATGCCTCGCAAGATAAGCGCGCATGTCGAACTCGCCGGGATTTCGCGGTCGTGCGATTGGCTCAGCCGTTCCGAAAAGCGTCAGTTCGTCGCCAAATTCGGGTGCGCCTTTCCAACGTACCTGCCAGACCGCGCGGACAGATTCTTTTTCCCCTTCAAATTCAACTGATCGGAGCTTTAGCAGGAACGTTGCGAATCCACTGGGCCCAATCTTCGGCTCGGTGATCACGCATCCGATTGCTCTAACCACGCGGGGCCGTTCGCCGAGCTCACGCGCGAGCTGCTGTGCTGTCGTGTTGGTCGTCGTTAATTCGTGCAGCAGGAAAAAACCGGCAGCGACGAGAACGAATGTTGCCGTCAGGTTTGGCCAGCATCCGACGATGAGGACGCAGGCCAGAAGAATGATTGTTGCTGCAACCAATGCGGTAGATCGCAGTGGGAAGATCTCCGCTGCAATGATTCCGGTCGCAGCCATCAGTGCGAGCCAGATAAAAGGCTGCCGCACCGCGCAGTGCAGTTTCATGCGTTCGCAGTTTTCGCTTATCCGTTGTCCGCAACGCAAGCCGCAATGTGGCTCTGGCAGGTAGTCCGAACATGCGTGGCGTGCAGAATTGCCTGCTTTAGTAGCGCGCCCTAATTTCTCCCGTGGAGGATCTATTTGAGGATGAACACGGTATTGACGTCACAAAGACTTCGGCACCCCTCGCCACGCGGATGCGGCCGCGCTCGCTCGAGGAATTTGTCGGCCAGGAACACATTCTTGCGCCGGGCAAACTTCTGCGTCGTGCGATCGAGGCCGATCGTCTGCCATCAGTGATCTTCTACGGGCCGCCCGGCAGCGGTAAGACCACACTGTCGCGCGTGATCGCGGAAATGACGCACGCGAAATTTGTTCGGATCAGCGGCGTAGAAAGTAATGTCGCAGAAATGCGGCGCGTGCTTGCAGCGGCCACGAACCGTCTCGGCACATCTGGGCAAAAGACCATCCTGTTTGTCGACGAGATCCATCACTTCAACAAAGCGCAGCAGGACATTCTTTTGCCCGACGTCGAAGCCGGAAACCTGCGCCTGATCGGCGCGACCACGTACAATCCGTTTTTCTATGTTAACAGTGCGCTCGTATCGCGCTCGCAGGTTTTTCGACTAGAACCACTCAATGTCGAACAATTAGAGCGATTGATCGATCGCGCGTTAGCCGACAAGGAACGCGGCCTCGGGAATTACAGCCTAAAGATGGACAAGGACGCGCGCAGACATCTGGCGAAGCTCAGTGATGGTGACGCGCGCAAATGTTTGAACGCGCTCGAGATTGGCATGTTGACCACGCTACCAGATTCGCGCGGCGAGATTCATTTCACGCTCGCTGTTGCCGAGGAGAGCATTCAGCAGAAGGCGGTGGTTTACGATCGCGTCGGCGACGTGCACTACGACACCATCAGCGCGTTTATCAAAAGCATGCGCGCTTCAGACGAAAAAGGCGCAATGTATTGGTTGGCGAAAATGCTGCATGCCGGAGAGGATTTCCGATTCATTGCGCGGAGGATCGTGATTTTCGCGAGCGAAGACATCGGTCTGGCCGACCCTGAAGCGTTGCAGTTGGCGATCGGTACCCAGCAGGCCGTGGAATTTATCGGGATGCCCGAGGCGCGCATCCCGCTCGCGCATGCGACCGCTTACATGTGTCGCGCGCCCAAGAGCCGCGAAGCTTACGATTCACTGAACGCGGCGACGGAACAAATCGAAGCGGAACGAACGAAAGCAGTGCCCGAGGATCTGAAGAACAAGCATTTTCCGGTGAATCCCGAGAGCTAGGGAACGGTCTTTGAGGCCGACGAATTTTGAGATGCCCGTTGCGGAGTCGGAGCGGCGCCGATGTGTCCGGAAAAGATCAGCAGTCCGAAGCAAACGGCGTTGAAGGTAATAAAAACGGCGAGTGCGTTCCAGAGCGGACCTTCGCGCCAGTAGTGGTGCACTTTTTTCCAACTGGAGAAAAGATGGAACGCAGATAACAGCGTCGCCATATAGAGACCATAGACGATGTAATGCGGCTCGATGCCGTGCCACAAGCCCATTAATCCGAACGCGAGGAAGTATCCCAGGATCGCTGCGGTGTGCATGCTCCTGAACCATTTGCCACGTCCGGCAGCGAGCAGGAACCGCATGTAAACATGATCGCGAAACCAAAACGAAAGGGTGATGTGCCAGCGGTTCCAAAAATCACGGATGTTTCGCGCGAGGAACGGCCGGTTGAAATTCTCGGGAGTGTGAATGCCAAACAGGTAACTGACACTGATGGCAAAAGCGCTGTAACCGGCGAAGTCGAAAAACAAATAGAAACTATAGGCGTACATGTAACTGGCCAGCGCACCCCAGCTGTTGCTATGCGCGGCCACCGCCAGCCAACGTCGCTCGATCAACGCTGCGAGGATGAACTTGTAGAGTAATCCGCGAAAGAAGTGGTGCACCGCGCCGTCGAGGTCGGTCAGGAACTCAGCCCGGCTTCGCCTTTTTCTCCATTCAGGAACGAAACGGCGATATCGGTCGATCGGGCCTGCGGAAATCGTCGGAAAGAAGAACAGAAACATGAAAAGATCAACGGCACCGGGTGTCGCGATCACGCCGTCCCGGAGACAAAAAACGATGTCGAGTGCACGAAACGTAACGTAAGAGATGCCGAGAAATCCGAACTGGGTCCTGGGCGAGACCAGCGGAATGACTTTGGTTAGTGCGAGAGGAAGCAGGCTCACCGCTAACGCGCCGTAAAACAGCCAGCCTGCTGGCGCGCGAGCACGGGCAAAGGCGCGGACGATCAGCCATTGCCACAAAGCAAACGCCAAAACCAGCCAGATTTCGCGCACTGAAAAATGCGCATGCAAACGAATAAGATCCAGGTACTGCGCGACGAGCATGATGGAAGTGATCAGCAGAGCCCAACGCCAACCGGCGCGGCCAAACATGCCGAGAATCACAGTCGGGACTGCTACGTAAAGCAGCAGGACAAAATAGGTGAAATCGGCGTAGGGAATCACAGGGACCGGGTCAGCGCGGCTCGGTCCACCTTGCCATTGGCTGTCATGGGAAACGTATCGAGGAAAACAAATTTTCGCGGCCACATATAGGCCGGCAGCAACTCACCGAGTTGACTGCGCAAGTTATGCGCCAGCTTGAAGTCCGATGTGTCACTTCGCGCTTTCAAAGCTATGAACGCAGTCAGCGATTGGGCGGCACCGTTCTTGATCACTGGAATCACGATCGCGTCCCGAACAATCGCCAACTTTCGCAAATTCGCTTCCACGTCGCCAAGCTCGATGCGATATCCGTTGAGCTTGATTTGTTCATCGATGCGGCCTTCAAAAAAAAGGAAACCGTCATGGAATCGCCCCCGGTCGCCTGTCTTGTAGGCGCGCTGGCCGCGATATTCAAAGAAAGCGCGGACCGTAAGATCGGGCCGCCCAACGTAGCCGGGACTTACATTGGGCCCCGCGATAACAATTTGGCCGCGCTCATTCCCCGGCACTTTCTGGCCCATATCATCGAGTAGGAAAATTTGGGTGCCGGGCATTACGCGACCGACTGGCAAAGGTGAATATGTCTTCAAAATCGCAGCGTCAACGCAGATCGAAGTGGTGGCCACGGTCGCCTCGGTGGGACCATACATGTTCCAAACCTGCGCTTGCGGGAACCGTTCGAGGAGCTGAGCCGCAGTTTGCGGCGCGAGCGTTTCACCGCAAAAAAGGAATCGTCGCACATGCGGCAGCATCGGCTCCGCGAATGTGTCTTCAGCGAGACACATTTGTGCAAACGACGGCGTAGAAACCCACGTCGTCACCCCGGAGGTCGACAGCGCGCGGTAGAGTTGCTTGGGATTTTCGATCAGGTCGCGGCGAATGCTGAAGAGCGTACCGCCGGTTGCCAGGCTGCAATACAAATCCATCACCGAAAGATCAAACGAGAATGGCGCCTGATTCAAAAATACTTCGGAGCGCTCGATGAAATGTTGCTCGGCCAGCATCCAGCCAATGAAGTGTTCGAGGCATGCCCGAGTGACGATGACTCCTTTGGGTTCACCGGTGCTTCCGCTTGTGAACAGGATGTAAAATGGTTTGTGCTGCCGTGCGCACGTCGGCGCGACCCCGTGCATGTTCCGCGTAGAGATTCGCCGAATCTCGTCGGGGCTCAGCACCAATACTGCTCCCGAACTCGTCAAAATCATTTCGATGCGTTGTTGCGGCAGAGCGGTATCGATCGGCACGTACGGCCGCCCCGATTTTACCGCGCCGAGAAAAGCAATCAGGATTTCCGGCTCACG
>JBLMXD010000106.1:0-6481 GCA_050257575.1 Alphaproteobacteria bacterium
ACGACTTGCTCGACGGTTTTTCCATAGCACCGGCCACGCAGCGAGTTGTCGGCGTCGTCATCAAACGAAATATCGAGTACGGGGCATAAATCCAGATTGAATCCGAAAAGGCGCAGCAAACGCCCTGTGATATCGCCGTGACGCCTGATCAGACCGACGTCATTTTTGTCGCGCAACTGTTGTGCATTTGGCGGTTCGTTGCCGATCAGGCGCAGTCGTGAGACGCGGCCTCCTTCCTGGTCGATCGTAATGATGGGTTCGATCTCACTAAGGTCTCGCAAATCATCGATGAGCTTTCGGAGTTGCGTTGCGTTTTCGATGTTGCGTCCGAAAAGAATGAACGCCCCCGGTTGCACGCGTCGAAACAAGGCCGCAGTTTCTGCATCGAGTTCTTTGCCGGGCACACCGGTCATGATCAATTGACCAAGGCTGTCACTTTTCATCGGCGGCAAGCATCCATGCTCATCGGCGAGCGTTCAACGACTAAGTCTGAGACGGCGTGCGCCGGAATCACAGATTTCAATGCTAAACGCCAGATGACGCTGCAGGCTTGCCGAAGACGAGTTTAGCGCTAACCGTGGGGCTTGAGAAAAATCGCGATTTATGGAGGCACGTTCGACCCCGTTCACCATGCGCACCTCATTCTCGCTCGTGAAGCGATTGAGGCGCTCGGTCTCGAAAAAGTCATTCTCGTGCCGGCTGCGATTTCGCCGCTAAAGAAGACCGGACCCATCGCCAGCGGCGAAGTACGATTAGCGATGTTGCGGGCGGCGACAAAGAACGATCCGGACTTTGAAGTAGATGAATGCGAGCTGCGACGCCCCCCTCCATCGTACACAATCGATACGGTGAACACCATTCGTGAGCGCGAAGGTGATATCGCCCTCTACTGCCTGGTCGGTGAAGACAACGTGGAGCAACTGCCGCTGTGGCATCGATTCGCTGAACTGGAGACGCTTGTACGATTCGTGGTGCTGGATCGCAGCGGAAAACAACCCGCACACTCTTATCCGTTGATTTATCGGCGGATCGATATTTCCTCCACCGAGATCAGACGAAGAGTTGCGCAAAACGAATCAATTCGTTACCTCGTACCCGAAGCCGTGGACGAAATCATACAGCGCGAAAAACTTTACCGGGAGCAATCGAAATAACGCCGGAAAAATTAGCAAAGACCTGCGCCGAACTCGCCTCAAGCAAAAAGGCCGAGGACATCGTTGTCCTGGATTTGCGCGACATATCGAGTTTCACTGATTTTTTTGTGATCTGCTCGGGCGCATCAGAGCCGCAACTCAAAGCGATCGCGAACGAAATCGAAACGCGGTTGCGCGAAGATTACTCACTGCGGCCGGTGGCAGTTGATGGATTTCCGGCAAGCCAATGGATGGTGCTCGATTACCTTCAAGTGGTTGTCCACATTTTTCATAGCGACAAACGCGCCTTCTACAGCCTGGAGGATCTGTGGGGTGACGCGACGCGAGTGCAGTGGGAGTCGATGTCGACTCCGTAGAGAGATTTGGCGCGCACGCTGGTGGCGCATCCTACCAACGCGTTGCGGGTAGCACGCGCGCTGTTTGTATGCCAGGCGGAACTTTCACCGCCCGGCGCACACGGAAGTAACAAGGTCTCCCCGAAGAATACTCTCTAAACCTACTTTTTGGTCGGCGCAGGCGACGGTGGAGGAGAAACCTTGGACGCCGCTGGAGCAGGCGTTGGGGGCGGTTTAACGTCCATCAGTTCGACTTCAAAGATCAATGTCGAGTTCGGACCAATGTCCGGACCCATCGCACGTTCGCCATAAGCGAGGCTCGACGGAATGAATAACTGATATTTCGCGCCCTTCTTCATCAACTGAAGCGCCTCGGTCCATCCTTTGATCACGCCATTTACCGGAAAGGTCGCCGGTTGCCCGCGCTTGTACGAACTGTCAAATTCCGTCCCGTCGATGAGCGTGCCCCGGTAATTCACCGTTACCATGTCGGTTGCTTTCGGCTGCGGCCCTGTTCCTTCTTTCTCGACCTTATATTCCAAACCGCTGGAGGTAGTTTTTACTCCGGGTTTCTTTTTGTTTTCTTCAAGAAATTTCGCGCCTTCGGTCTTGTTTTTTTCGCCCAGATCTTTCTGTTTCTGTTCCATGTCTTTCTCGAATTGTGCCATGACGTCCTTCACCTGGTCGGGCGTCAATTGCGGTTTGCCAGCAATTGAATCTTTAATGCCTGCCGCCAGGATGTCCGGATTAATATCCACCTTTTGCCGGCCCAGATTAAACCCGATCTGCATACCGATAGCGTAGCTGACCTTGTCCTTTTGGTCTTTGAGTTGTGGGGATTTCTCTTGCCCGAATAAGGGGAATGCAATTAAGGATGCGCTAACAATGACAATAAAACGTTTCATAGGATCGTGTTTCCGCGTCGCTTTGGTTTAAGATTGCTCGCCGCAGAAAGCCGCACGCTAATGGATAAATGCCGCCCGTCAAGAAAACAGCGTCACACCTTTTTCCCAAGCCGCAATACTGGGATTGTATTGGTCGCGATCGGACTGAGCGCGCTGTCGCAGGGAACGGTTCTTTCAGCCACTCTCTCGCACGGCGAAGCTTTGAAAATCGGAAAAAGGGTCTGGCAAAATGAGTGCAACGGCGCTATTTCCGGACTTACTGCATGGAACAAAGGCGAAAATTTTGCGTCGCTCGGTATCGGTCACTTTATTTGGTACCCGAAGGGACAGCGCGGCCCTTTCGACGAAAGTTTCCCGAAGGTGGTCAGTTTCATTTCAAGCCGAGGCGCAAAATTGCCGACCATGCTTCTGGGCGTCGGCCATTTAGAGCCTTGTCCCTGGAATTCACGGACAGAATTTCTTCGAGCAGAAAATGCGCCCGAGATGAATCAACTTCGCCGGTTTCTGGCCGACACAATCGACCTCCAGGCAGAATTTCTTGTTGCCAGATTGGAGGCTGCTCTGCCTAAGATGCTGGCCGAAGCGGCACCTGCCGATCGAACGAACGTGCAACAACAATTTGAGCGCCTGATGAAAACAGCGCAGGGACGCTATGCCCTGGTCGATTACGTAAATTTCAAAGGGGAAGGCGTTCTGGATACGGAGCGTTATCAGGGTCAGGGATGGGGTTTGCTCCAGGTGCTTGAAACCATGCACGGTACCTCTGACTCCAGTGCGGTTGACGAATTCGCACGCGCGGCCAAAACTGTTTTGACTCGCCGCGTCAAAAATGCCCCGCCGAGCCGCCACGAATCACAGTGGTTAACGGGTTGGCTTCGGCGGATAAACAGCTACAGTGGCGGCTAATCTTATGCCGGGAAGACTTCGCATACTTGTTTACGCCGTCTTGTTGACGGGCCTTGCCTCTTCAATTAGCGCGCAGTTCCGTCTTTTCGGACCGCGCAAGCAGCCGACGCCCCCACCAATGCGCAAAGCGTCAGCTTACATCAGCCGGCAGGAACCGCTGAAAGTAAATCAATCGTTGCTAAAGCAGGCGACGCCGGACAACGTGCACGTGGTTGTATCTCTCTCCAAGCAGCGAGCCTATCTGATGATCGGGGACCAAATCGTCGCTGACAGTCCAATTTCTTCCGGCAAGCGCGGGCACAGCACACCTACCGGTAATTTCTCCGTTCTCGAAAAGGATCCTGATCATCGTTCCAGCATTTATGGCGATTACGTTGACAGCTCGGGCCGAGTCGTTCGGGCCGGCATCAGCGCCAAGATCGATGCAGCCCCCAGCGGAACACACTATGTCGGTGCGCCGATGACGTGGTTTATGCGGCTAACCGGCGAAGGGGTCGGAATGCATATCGGGATTTTGCCGGGATATCCCGCTTCACACGGCTGCATTCGGATGCCAGCGGACGGAGCGAAATTATTTTACGATCACGTAAAAGTCGGCACCCCGGTGGAAGTGAGCGGTTCGTAAAACTCGCGGCATCGGCGCTAAAGGGGCCCCGCCTGCAGCGTTAGGCGAGCAGTTTCCGTCGCAAGAGATCGAACGCCACTCGCGCTGTCACTTCCTTGAACGTCACGCGATCAGTTGGGAAAACGAATTTTTTTACAATCGTATCCGATTTCGCAGAAGCGAGGGCAACGTAAACAGTCCCCACTGGCTTTTCATCCGAACCGCCAGCGGGCCCGGCGATTCCCGTGGTCGCGAGCCCATAGGTTGCTCCTGCACGTATTCGCGCGCCCTCGGCCATAGCTCGCGCAACCGGTTCGCTTACCGCGCCGTGTTTTGCGATCAACTGTGGAGCGAGACTTAATATGTCGCTCTTCGCTTCGTTTGCGTAGGTGATATAGCCCGCCAAGAAGACCTCTGACGCTCCGGGCACATTGGTGATCGAGTTTCCGATGAAACCACCCGTGCACGATTCCGCTGTGGCCAAGGTTTCCCCACGTTGTTTCAGGAGTTTCACCAACACTGATTCAAGTGATTCGTCGTCGTCGGAAAAAATCGATGCCCCGAGTTCTTTGCGAATGATGGCATCGGCCGTCTGAATCGCCTCAGGGTCGCCGATGATGCGCACCTCAACTTCGCCGGGTCGCGCACAATAGCCCAGTTCGATTCCCGGGATCGCCAGGACTTTCTCGCCAATCGCCTCCTCGACCAGCGATTCGCCCACGCCGGCAATGCGATAGGAGCATCGCTTCATCGAGATCGGCACTCGAATGATCGAGCGCAAAATCGGCGTCGCAAATTTCCTGAACATGGGCTGGAGTTCACGTGGCGGGCCGGGGAGAACAAAGACGTGCGGAGACAAGAGCAGTGGATTGATATTCGCCTTCAAGTAAAAGCCGGGGGCGCTTCCGTATTCGTTGAGCAGGATTTGCGCGCCCGCCGGGACATCGGCCTGACGTGCGATGCCCGGACCCCATTTGATTCCTCGCGTCCGAAGTCTCTGCTGAAGCGACTCCAGCAGTTCAGGATCTTGATGCAACTCAAGTCCCAGTGAGGCCGAAACCATCTCTCGCGTGATGTCGTCGGTTGTTGGACCAAGACCGCCGGTGACAAAAAGAATTTCACAACACGGAAACAATTCCACAAGCGTCTGCTGGATGACCTCGGTGTCGGGAACTGTGCGTCGTTCAGCGATCCGCAAACCGAGTGGAAGAATCTCGCGTGCGATAAAAGCAAGATGCGCGTCGTGAACGTCGCCGAGTAAAAGCTCTGTTCCAGTATTAACGAGCATCGCGCGCATAAAACAAAGTGATTCGTTAAAAGAGTTACAACGTTACAAGCGGAAGCTACCAACGTTGTAACCGTGTAACAGTTTTAACTTTTACCTGGCGACGCCTGCCGCTCAGGCTGCGCTCTTGTCCTGTTTCTTTCGAATCAACGGCAGTCTTTTGCCCTCGACCACCGCGCGGTTGATGGTGACTTCGGCAATGTCTTCCCGGCTGGGCACGTCGTACATGATGTCCAGCATGATGCGTTCGAGCATCGAACGCAGCGCGCGGGCGCCCGTGCCTTTTGTGACGGCCTGTGCCGCCAGCGCGCGCAACGCATCCTTGGTTACAGACAACCGGACTCCTTCCATCGAGAAAAGCTTGGTGTACTGCTTGACCATCGCGTTTTTTGTCTCGGTCAATATTGCCACCATCTCGTCTTCAGTGAGCGCATCCAATGAACTAACAACCGGCAGACGCCCGATGAATTCGGGTATCATTCCGAATGCCAGCAAGTCTTCCGGCTCCACGTGGCGGATCGACTCTTTTCGCAACGCTTCCTCCACTTCGAGCGTGGGGCTGCCGAAGCCCATGACCTTTTGGCCGATGCGTTTTTGGATGATTTTGTCCAGTCCAATAAATGCGCCGCCGCAGATAAATAGAATCTTTTCGGTGTTAACCTGAATGTATTCCTGATGCGGATGCTTGCGGCCACCTTGAGGCGGCACATTGCAGGTGCTGCCTTCCAGAATTTTCAAGAGCGCCTGCTGCACGCCTTCGCCGGATACGTCGCGTGTGATGCTTACGTTGTCGGTTTTGCGTCCGATCTTATCGATCTCATCGATGTAAACGATGCCGATCTCAGCGCGCTTCACATCGTAGTCCGCATTTTGCAGCAACCGCAAAATGATATTCTCAACATCTTCGCCGACGTAACCCGCTTCGGTCAGAGTTGTCGCATCAGCGATGCAAAACGGCACGTCGAGGATCCTGGCCAGCGTTTTGGCGAGTAACGTCTTGCCGGAGCCAGTGGGACCGATCAGCAGGATATTGCTTTTCTCGATTTCAACATCCGCGAGCGGGTCAGCTTGAAAGGCGGCTGACGGATCTGTCGGCATGGCAAGTTGCAGGACGCGCTTGTAGTGATTGTGCACCGCTACCGAAAGCGTCTTCTTCGCACCGTCCTGGCCGATCACGTATTGATCGAGCCCGCGCCTTATTTCTGCCGGCTTCGGCACGCGAATGTTCGAGGACTGACGCCGGGCGTCTTCGTTTAGTTCCTTATCGAGGATACTTTTGCAGACATTGATGC
>JBLMXD010000107.1:0-4645 GCA_050257575.1 Alphaproteobacteria bacterium
TGGGCCGCCGCATCGCGAAGAATTTTCGCATTGCCCATGTAGTGATCGATCAACGTGCGGATCTGTTTACGTCCTTCAGCGGAATACAACGCTTCTGCGCCGCGTTGGACCGGATAAGAGACGCTGTTGGATTTCGTGCTCCAACGGCGCTGCCAAAGTGGATGCAGCGGAAGGCGGCGACCATCGCCCGTCTGGGCGAGCACAGATCTCGCCAGCACCGTAAACCCACAACGGACACCGGTGAAGCCGCCGTTCTTAGAAAAGCTGCGGAATTCCATAGCGCATTCGCGCGCACCGGGAATTTCGAAAATGGAATGAGGAATTTCGGGGTCGGAGATGTACGCCTCATACGCGGCATCAAAGAGCAGAAGTGCGTCATATTTGCGTGCGTAATCGACCCAGTTCGTGAGTTGCGCGCGCGAAGCAACCGCTCCGGTTGGATTGTTCGGAAAACAGAGATACACGAGATCAACTCGTTCGTTTGGCGGCTTCGGCACGAAATTATTTTCAGCCGTGCAAGGCAGATAATGGATTCCTTCGTAGCTACCATCTTTTCGTACTGGGCCGGTGTGGCCTGCCATGACGTTTGTGTCGACGTAAACCGGATATACCGGATCGGGAACCGCGACCTTGTTCTGCGCGCCCAGAATATCGAGAACGTGACCGCAATCGCATTTTGATCCGTCGGAGACAAAAATCTCGTCGTCGGCGATCTCGATGTTGCGATCGCGGTAGTCGCGCTTCGCGATACTTGATCTGAGAAATTCATAACCCTGTTCAGGGCCGTAGCCGTGAAATGTTTCGCGGTGTCCAAGCTCATCGACAGCGCGCTTCATTGCTTCAATCGCCGCGGGCGGGAGCGGCTCGGTTACGTCGCCGATCCCGCAGCGGATCAACCGCTTCGCAGCATCCGGATTTGCGTCGCAGAATTCGCGTACACGCCGCGCTACTTCTGGAAAAAGATAGCCGGCCTGAAGCTTGAGATAATTTTCGTTTAGATAAGCCAATGTTGTAGCGGCGTTTCTGTCAAACGCCGAAGCTACAGAAGCAGGCGCTTGGCACAAGCGCCTCTACAACCCTCGACTTGCTTAGTAGTTCTTGGCGACCGCGTCCCAATTCACGACATTCCACCACGCCTTGAGATAATCGGGCCGCCGGTTTTGATACTTGAGATAGTAAGCGTGCTCCCAAACATCCACGCCAAGGATCGGGGTGTTGCCGTCCATCACTGGGCTGTCCTGGTTCGGCGTCGAAGTAATTTCCAGCTTCCCGTTCTTATTCTTGATGAGCCAGGCCCAGCCGCTGCCAAAACGACCTGCGCCGGCGGCAGCGAATTTTTCTTTGAAATCGTTGAAGCTGCCGAACGTCGAATTGATGTCGTCGGCAAGTTTGCCTTTCGGTTCGCCGCCGGCATTCGGTCCCATGATTTTCCAAAAGAAGGAGTGATTTGCGTGTCCGCCGCCGTTGTTGCGCACGACGGTGCGAATGTCTTCCGGTACGGCTTTGAGATCACTGATCAAATCCTCGACCGATTTATTTTCGAGATCGGCTTTGCCTTTGATCGCGTTGTTCAGGTTGTTGATATAAGCCTGGTGATGCTTGGTGTAATGGATTTCCATTGTCTGCGCGTCGATATGCGGCTCCAAAGCATCGTAGGAGTAAGGTAATTTAGGTAATTCGTAAGCCATAATCTTTACACTTAGTTCGAATTACGCCGCGCGATAGGTTTTATTTTTCGCGCAATGTCGGCGCAGCATGCCGACCCTAGCGTTCGCAGCGGTAAAAGCCCGGGTGATACGCGAGCCCGTTGCGATGATTCACATACGTCGCCAACGCCAGCAGCGGGAAATTCTGACGATACATGTCGTACTTCAGATAAAAGGTACGCGGAAATCCGGTGCCAGTGATTTCCTCTTCATCCCACGAACCGTCGGGCTTTTGCGACCGAAGCAAATAGAATAACCCGCGCTGAATGCTCGACCGGTCGAGATCGCCGCATGCACAGATGCCCATGACTGCCCATGCAGTTTGCGACGCCGTGCTCGGCCCGATTCCCTTGGTCGATGGATTGTCGTAAGTCGCGCAGGTTTCGCCCCAGCCGCCATCGCTGTTCTGGCAGCTTTCGAGCCAATCCCGCCCCCGTAATATCCAGTCCTGCGTCATATCCTCGCCAATGGCCCCGAGACCGCGCAACACCTGCCACGTGCCGTAAATGTAATTGACTCCCCACCGTCCATACCAGGAACCGTCGTCATCCTGGGTAGCAATGAGGTATTGAATCGCGTCGCGGACGCACTCCGCCTTGCGATCGAACCCGATATAGCCGAGCAGCTCCAGCGTGCGCGCGGTCAGATCGCTGCAGGTGGGATCCAGAATCGCGTTATGATCCGCAAACGGCATGTCTTCGAGCCACGGAGTTGTTACGTCCTTATCGAATGCCGCCCAACCGCCATCGCGACATTGGAAACTCAGCTGCCAGCCGAGCGCGCGACGAAACAATTCGTCGAGTGACCCTGGATCTTTGGGTCGAACCAACCTCAAGGCCATCAACACCATGGCAGTATCGTCAACGTCCGGATAATAATTGTTGTTGTACTCAAACGCCCAGCCACTCGCCTCGGGATACGAGTTGTTCACCGCCCAGTCACCGCGGATGCGCACCTCCTTGCTGACCAGCCAGTCACCGGCCTTTTGCAATGCGGGATGCTCTGACGGAAGGCCGGAATCCGCGAGGGAAATGATGGTGATGGCTGTGTCCCAAATAGGGGAGAGACACGGTTGGATGCGGAAATCTTCGGGATCGTCAACGAACAATCCTGCGAAATCCTTTTCCGCCTTGGCGTAAACCGGATCTGTTTTTGAATAGCCGAGAGCGCGCAGGGCAATAAGGCAATTCAGCATCGCGGGAAACACTGCCGCGAGGCCATCGTTACCCTCCCGGATGCGTTCCAGCATCCAGCGTTCTGCCGCTTCCAACGCTCGCTGGCGGAGTAAACCGATGCGAAGCGGCTGCAAAAATTTCAAGGTATCATCAAGTCGAAGAAAGAAATTGCGCCAGGTCCAGAATTTATTGCTTCGTGGCAGACGCAGATCGGCCTGCTCGGTACCGAGCGGATACAGTTCGTGCAATTGCTTTTCGCCGGGAAGAACACGCGTCGGCTTGAAATGGTTGATAAGGGAGAGCGGAATTAGCATTGCGCGGCTCCACGACGACATCTTGTAAATGTGGAACGGCGCCCAGCTTGGCAGGAGCACCATCTCAATGGGAATCGCCGGCAAATATTTCCACGGAAACTGACCCAGTAGTGCAAGGTAAAGCTTGCTGAAGGTGTTCATATGCGGGATACCGCCGAGACGCATGATCGTCGCGCGCGCCTCCTGCATAAACGGCGCGTCCACGGAACAGCCAGCAAGTTTCAGCGCAAAATAGGCTTTAACCGACGCATTAATCTCGCTCGGCCCGCCGTGGTAGATGTTCCAGCCTCCCTCGGGCAATTGCCGTTTTAGAATATGCCGCACGCAACGCCGCTGCAGTTGCGCGTCTACTTCGCTGCACCAATGCATGAACAACACGTAGTCGGAACACAACGTGCTATCGACGAGCAGTTCTCCGCACCAATGGCCGTCAGGTTTTTGTTGTCCCAACAGATTTTCCTGTGCGCGTGCAATGGCCTGCGCAATCTCTGCGTCGGCGGCCGGGAAAGATTCGGATATTTCCGGCGCGCTCGGTAAAACGATCAGTTGATTCGGCGGCTCTCGCATTCCAGCCTCTACGATGCTTTCACGGCCGGCGCAGCCTGCTTGCCGGTGAGATGACCATTCCCGGAGCTAACACCATTATAAGCGAGAACCTCACTACCCCGGCCCGTGGGCTTTGGCTTCGGGCCGAAATTGAACTTGATCGTTTTCCAGGTGTCGCCGCGCTGGTTCTGTAACCCTAGTGTTGCAGTGGGTTCATAGCCGCAATGGACCATGCAGTTTTCACAGCGGCTATCGCGCGCTACGCCATTGACCACTCCATAATTGTCCCAGTTGGTCCGTTCCAGAAGCTCCGCATAGCTCGAGTAATGCCCGTCAGTCATCAAGTAACATGGAGCCTTCCAGCCACGAATGTTTCGCGTGGGAATTGCCCACGCCGAACAAGTCAGGTCTCGCTTGCCGCCGAGAAACTCAAAATAAACCGGTGTACCGAAAAATGTGTACCGGTTCATCCACCTCTCGATCTCCCGGAATTTTTCCACGGTCATGGCGCGGGTCAGAAAGAAATCTTCCGGCCGCAAATTCAGCCGGTTGATCATGTCGCGCTTGGCTGCGTCGTAATCGTAGCCAGGCGTGATTGTGTGACCATCCACATCGAGATCGGAAAGATAATCGAACATCTGTTCGATCTCCTGCATGTCTGTTTCTTTGTAGATCGTTGTGTTCGTCGCGACCTGATAACCGAGCACTTTCGCCATCTTGATTGCCAGAATGCATTCTTTGAAAACGCCCTCGCGTTCCACGATGAGGTCGTGCGTTCGCTCTAGGCCATCGAGGTGCACGTTCCAGTACATCCATTTGCTCGGGCCGATCGTTGCCTTCGCTGGATCCTTGGGGCCCTTGCGTATTTCCGCGGCGTCTTTGTCGGAAATCAATCCGCGCTCGA
>JBLMXD010000108.1:0-9903 GCA_050257575.1 Alphaproteobacteria bacterium
TTGAAAGGAATCAGATCAGTCGGAGGCTCGCCGGCAGCTGCCCCGTCTCCTGCTGCGGCAGCGCAGGGTGCGTCACCGGCCGGATCACCCGCTCCTGCTAAAAAATAACTTTATGAACGACGAGCCAAAAATGCCGCTGCGCACAGGGCAGGGAATGGATTATGGCGAACAGGCCGATGTGTTCCAAGTGCACGCCGCTGTGCAGCGTGAAAAACGCGAGCCACGCGTCGGTGCGGAACCGCTTTCAATCTGGCTCATCGCAATTTACGGACTGGCGATTTTCTTTGGCGGTGCATACCTCGGCCGTTATTCAGGAAATTTTATCACTGGCGGGCTTGATCCCCTGGGCGCTCCGCCGCCGCCGAAGAAAGCCGTGGCAGGCGGACCTGGCGGCGGCGAGCAAATTGAACTGTCGCCGCGCGATCGAGGCAAAAAAATTTACGCGGCAAATTGTCAGACGTGTCACCAGGCGAACGGTCTTGGGGTGGCCGGTCAATATCCGCCGCTGGCTGGTTCGGAATTCACCAATGGCGGTTCGCGGCGAATGGGTATGATCGTGCTCAAGGGTTTGCAGGGTCCGGTCACGGTCAAAGGCCAACAGTACGGCACTGCGGTGATGCAACCGTGGGACAAAACTTTGACCGACCAAAAAATTGCCGATGTCATGACATACGAGCGAAGCGAGTGGGGAAACAACGCCAGTCCGGTGACGGCTGAACAAATCGCCGCGCTGCGCAAGGAACTTGCCAGTCATCCCGAATCATTCATAGAACACGACATCCTCTCAGCGCCTGATGAAGATATTCCCGGCGGTGCAGCACCTGCAGCTGGCGCACCACCGAAACCCGGTGAAGCCGCTAAACCCGCCGGACCGCCAAAGCCGTAGGGTTCGCTTCTATCCTTCCCGATTTGGTGTACCAAGTATGTGAGTTTTTGGCGGCAACATCACGTTGTCGAAATTTTGCGTGAACATCGCCGCTGCAAAAAATGCGACCGCTCGCAATGTTTGGTTACCGATGTTGACCAGATCGTGTTTAACCGGTGTCGGAAGAACGAAAACGCTGCCAGGCCCAACCGGATGCTTCGAACCATCTTCCATGTGCAGTTCGCCGTTGCCGGCAATGATGTACTGCGTTTCTTCGGTGGCATCGGTGTGCCAGCCCAGGCGTTTTCCCGGTTCAATCTCGTAAACAATCGTTGAGGATGCCGTCGTGCCGTGTCCGCCGTAGACCGCAAAGGCGCCGGCCCAATGCACGGATTCATCATCTTCCGCCCAGACTTCGGTCCGCTTGAGTTTATCGGATGCAACAACTGGATTCATTCTCGGAGGGTAGGTTTTGATTTCATCCCAGTCAATGTTGCTCAGGCGTTCTGCAGTTGCAGTCAGCATCCCGAAAGTTTTCGAGACTACAGCGCTTCAGCGAGCAATTCGGCCATGTGTTTTGGGCGAATATTCGTTAGGTCGGCAATTTGATGTCGGCAGCTTGTGCCTGAAGCGATGACCTCAGTTCCCGCGGGTTGATTGTCGATTTGATCCAGTAAACGCTGAGCAATCTGCACCGAAAGATCGTATTTCTCCGCCAACGCTCCGAAGGCGCCGGCCATTCCGCAACAGGCGGTGTCCAACACTGTGGCTCTTCGGCCGGGCAAACGTTCGGCCAGTGTCGCCATGAACATGGGGCTGAGGATCGATTTCGCATGGCAATGCGGGTGGATCGCGATATTCACGCACCGATCGGTTCCATTCTCGCACCCTCCAGAAACTTGACGGCTTAAAGCCGTCGGGTTTGAAAATGACAACGCATTCGGTTCGCGGGTGAGCAAATCGTCCACGAATTTTTCGAACAGAAAGCAGCGCGCCGCGATGGTTTCTGCCTTCTCCACTTTTAGCTCCCGATAATCTTCGACAAACATCGACCAACAGGAGGGTTCCAGGAACAGAATCGGGGCGTCAGAGAGCCCGGGGTTGAGATTCGAGAGTTGCGAGACGTTGTGTTTGGCGAGGTTCGCTGCAGCGTCGAGATCTCCCTGGCTAAATGCCGGTCGACCGCAGCACAGCCGATTCTTCACGAGCAACACTTCAAAGCCGAGTGCTTCCAGAACTTTAACGGCAGCGATTCCGATATGCGGTTCGTGATACCGCACGAAAGTGTCGTCCCAAAGAAGGATCTGGCCTCTGTTGTAGCCGGAGCCGCTGACCCCGGCAGCTCCACGCGTTGTCGACATTGGCGGAACGCCGGGATCAATGATTTCGGCTGCAGGACGCCTGCCAAACCAGTGATCGAAGCGTTCGTTCGCGTACCGGGGAAGAGAGCGTCGTCCGGAGATTCCAATTGTTTTTTCCATTACCGCGCGCATCGGCCTGGAATCCAGGATTCGATTTGCAACCGACGGCATGATGCAGCCGATCTTGCCTAACAAATCGACGTTGCATAAAATCCGTTCCCGCAGCGGCAGGCCATCGCGGCGCCATCGAGCGTGAAGCATTTCCGCCTTCAGTAGCGCGAGGTTTACGTTTGACGGGCATTCTGTTGTGCAACCCTTGCAGGAAAGACAGTTGCTTAACACGGCATCGAGCTCTGCGGATTTCAGCGGGTCGTCTCCGTTAACCCGAAATTCAAGCGCTGCACGAATGATGTTGGCACGGCCACGCGTGGACATCACTTCATCATGTGTCGCCATGAACGTTGGACACATGACTCCGTTCTGTTTCAGGCAACCACCGCAACCGTTGCATTGCTCAAGATTACCGGTGAACGAGTGATCCTTGAACGCAAACGCCAGCACCGGCTGGAAGGGGAGATCGAAGGGGCGGCTAAAATTCTCGCGCAAGTGATCGTCGATCTTGTGGCGGCCGTCCTTGAAGATCTTCCCGGGATTAAAGGTATTTTTCGGATCAAACACGCGTTTGATTTCACGCAACGTCCCGAGCAAGGCGTCACCCAATTGCTCTTGCATGTATTCGGTACGCGCAATCCCGACGCCGTGTTCAGCGGAAAGCGAACCTTTGAACTGTCGCACCAGCGCCGAGGTTTGATCTGCTACTTGTCGAAATTTTCTTAGATCCGCCGGACTACGCAGATCGAGAACTGGCCGGACATGCAAAAGCCCGCTGGCTGCGTGACCGTAGTAGCTCGCCTCGAGCCCCAGCGGGTTCATGATTGATTGCAATCCGCGCACGTACTCCGGTAACTGCGCAGGACGAACGGCGGCGTCTTCGATGAACGCGACTGGTTTTGCCGGTCCGATGCACCCGGTCAAAAGCGATAGGCCGGATTTTCGCACCGCCCAGACGAGATTCATTTGCGCTGGGTCGGTGAGCATCTTCTTGCGTAGTCCGATCTTCCGCGACTCTAAAATTGCGAGTCGTTCGGCGACTTCCTCGTAAAATTCAACGATCAAAATTGCTTCGCACGGCTCGGTATCCAATTCGAGTAAGTCGCGCGCAGGCTGGAAGTGCAGCTGGCCTTTGGTTTGATCCAGCAACGGGCGATCGATGTGTTCGATTGCAGCCGGCTTAAGATCGAGGAGGTCGACCGTCGCCTGCATGGCTTCTCCGATTGATTGGAAGAAGACAAGGCCTAGACCCTTTTCGGCGGGCAGTGGCGAGATGTTTAGTTCAGCGGAGAAAATTGCGGCGAGTGTTCCTTCGCTGCCGGCGAGAATGTTCGTCAGGTCATTTGGTGTTCGCAGAAATCGTTCGATGCCGTACCCGGGCCAGCGCTTGATCAAACCAGGCGGCCAGCGCTCGGCCATCTCTGTGCTTGCCGCGCAAACGAGCTTCTTTATTTCTGTGCGTTCATTGCCGAGTGATGCATGGGTCGGCCCGATCTTTTCAACGCGACCGTCCGCCATCACAATTTCCAGTGAGATCACGTGGTCGGCTGTTGTGCCGTAAATCGGACAACGCGCGCCGGAAGAATTGTTTGCGATCATTCCGCCAAGCGTGGCGCGCGAACTCGTCGCCACATCCGGACCGAAACAAAATCCCTGTGCCTTGAGAAAATCGTTGAGTTGATCCAGGACAACGCCCGCGCCGACCTGGACGCTGCGTTTCTCCAGATTGAGACCAGTGATTTTCCGATTGTACCGCGAAAAATCGACGATGAGTCCTTCACCAATTGCGTTGCCAACCAGACTTGTCCCGGCGCCCCGGGGAGTGATGGAAAGTCCTGCATCTGCCGCCGCGCGGATAACAAGACTCGCCTGCTCGGATGTTTTCGGAAACGCCGCGCCAACGGGGCGTATTTGGTAAATCGATGCGTCAGTCGAGTAGAGTTGACGCGTCAGATTATCAAAGCGCGCATCGCATCCGGTTTGCTTGATTTTCCTTTCCTGCGCGAAGGTCATCTTTCCGTAGCACAACATTAGCCTGCGGATTTGGAATTCTCACAATCGTAATTATAACAGATCCAACTGTGCATCTTCCGGCATCGGTTCGAGAAACCGTACACCGACGCCGATGAGGCGCACGGGTTTCCCCGTACGAGCAAATGCTTCTTCGAGGAGAGCGAGAAATCCATCCAGGGTCGGCGCAAGCCCCGCGCGCTCGGCAGTCGTTCGGGTGAAGTCGTTAAACTTCAGTTTCACGAAAATTTTTGTGATCTCACGCATGGATTCTTTTTGCGCAAGATCAGCCATTAGATCCTGAAAAAGTTCTTCGAGTTTTTCTTCGCATTGTTCCAGAGTTGTCAGGTCGGCGGGGAACGTTTCCTCAGTGCTGAGCGATTTGCGGGGACGATCCGGTTCAACGGGACGGTTATCGATCCCTCGACAAAGGTCGTAAAGCTCGAGGCCAAATTTGCCGAACAAATCAACCAGCTCCGCACGCGAAAAACGCTGTAGGTCACCGCATGTCTTGACGCCTGCTTCCTCGAGCTTTTGCTCGCTTTTCTCGCCGATTCCCCAAATTTTTCGGACACACAGATCTTTCATGAATTCCGGCACTTGTTCCTGTTTTACTTCGAATTGCCCATTCGGCTTCTTGATCTCGCTGGCGATTTTTGCGATCAATTTATTCGGTCCAATTCCCGCGGAGGAGGTCAGCCTGGTTTCGCGAAAGATTGCGCTACGAATTTCCTGCGCCAGCGCTGCCGGAGCAGTCGAGTGTGTAGACACATCGAGATAAGCTTCGTCGAGCGACAGCGGTTCGATTATCGAAGTGAAACGGTAAAGGATTCCACGAATCACTGCTGCTTCGCGCCGATAGACATCGAACCGCGTCGGCAGCACAATCAGCTGCGGGCAGCGTTGCAGAGCCATAAAAGTTGGCATCGCCGAGCGGACTCCGAACGCGCGTGCCTCGTAATTACAGGTGGTCAAAACGCCGCGCCTGTCTCGCGCGCCTCCGACACCGACAGGTTTCCCGCGCAACGAAGGGCGATCACGCACTTCGATCGCCGCGTAAAAGCAGTCCATATCCAGATGAATGATCGCTCGCGGCTTTTGTTCGTCGCCCACGAGGAATTGTCGCATAACGCAACGCTGAGACCATTGCGCGTTTTCTCGGCTAAAGTTGTAATTTCTCGCTTTGCAATGAGCGCTTCTTTTTCGATATTAGCCGCTGTAACTTTTTCCTGAGATGGATACCTCTACTGCCGTTGACATGCATCACGACCCGCACGCACACGACGCTGCTCACGAACATCACGAGCTCGGATTTTGGCGAAAATACATTTTCTCTACCGATCACAAGGTGATCGGAATCCAGTATGGTCTGTGCGGCCTCGCATTTCTCTTCCTGGGCTTTTGCCTGATGATGCTGATGCGGTGGCAACTGGCATATCCCGGGCAGGCGCTGCCGGTTATCGGCAAATGGCTGCCGCAGATCTTCGGCCCGGGTTCGATGCCAGATGGGAAAATGACGCCGGATTTCTATAACTCCCTGGGCGCCATGCACGGCACGATCATGATTTTCGCGGGCGTCGTGCCGCTGGCTTTTGCAGCTTTCGGAAATTTCGTGGTGCCGCTGCAAATTGGCGCGCCTGATATGACGTTTCCCAAGGTCAACGCGGCCAGTTTTTGGGCCTTCGCGGTCGGTGGTGTGATCATGTTAGTGAGCTTCTTTGTGCCAGGTGGCCCGGCCAAAAGCGGGTGGACATCCTACACGCCGTTGGCAGACATCGCAGATACCGGTCCCGGTCACAGCGTCCTGTTCAATGGGCAGACGCTTTGGTTGATCGGATTTATTTTTCTAATCACTTCGTCACTACTTGGTGCCATAAATTTCATCACCACCATCATTCAGTTGCGTGCCAAGGGGCTGACCTGGATGCGGCTACCATTTTTCGTGTGGGCGCAATTTGTCACCGCGTTCTTGCTGGTGCTGGCGTTCCCGCCGCTCGAAGCGGCAATCATCATGCAGTTGATGGACCGCCTGGCGCACACCAGCTTTTTCCTGCCAGCGGGCTTGGTTGTGAATGGTGCGCCCGCCTATATCAGCGGCGGAGGCAGCCCGCTCTTGTGGCAACATCTGTTTTGGTTCCTCGGCCACCCTGAAGTTTACGTATTGATTCTGCCAGCGTTTGGAATTGTAGCCGAAGTTCTGGCGAACAATTCGCGGAAGCCGCTCTGGGGCTACAAATCTCTGGTGTTCTCGGTATTCGTGATCGGTTTTCTATCGTTCATCGTCTGGGCGCATCACATGTGGCTTACTGGTATGGGCGCAGCTGTCAGCGCATTTTTCCAGACCACTACTATCCTGATCTCGGTTCCGTCGGTGATCATTCTGAGCGCGTTCTTTATTTCCCTGTGGGGCGGATCGATCCGCTTCACAGTGCCGATGCTTTTCACCGTAGCGTTCCTGCCGATGTTTGGAATCGGTGGACTAACGGGAATACCGCTGGCGTTTAATTCGGCGGATCTTTATCTGCACGACACCTATTACGTTATCGCGCATTTCCATTATATCGTTGCACCGGGCACTATTTTCGGGCTCTTCGCGGGTGTCTATTTCTGGTTCCCGAAGGCGACCGGCCGAAAGATGAACGATTTCTGGGGGAAAGTGCATTTCTGGCCGACGCTGATCTGCATGAACTTGATTTTCCTGCCGATGTTCCTGCAGGGAATGGCCGGAATGCATCGCCGCTGGTACGACGGCGGGCAGGGATGGAACGTTTCGAATGACCACACCATCTGGGGATTGACGGGGTTCGAATGGAATAAACCAATTTCGTGGGCAGCATGGATCATGGGGCTCGCCCAGATTCCGTTCATCATCAATTTCTTCTGGAGCATCAAGCACGGAGAAAAGGTGAACGACAATCCATGGGAAGCTACCACCCTGGAGTGGACCGCACCTTCCCCGCCACCGCATGGAAACTTCCTGACGACGCCTGTTGCCTACCGCGGACCGTACGAATACAGCCTTCCCGGTCGTGAACGCGATTTCACCATGCAAAACGAGCCAGTCGAACCCGCTGAGCGAACGCCTCGCAAACCTCCTGCAGAGCTCGTTACCGCGTAGCGGAATCGCAACTACTGAAACATGGAAATCCCCTACACAGTTTCTACACGTCCCGACACCGGGCTTTGGAACGCCAAGATTGGGATCTGGCTGTTCCTGGCGTCGGAAGTGATGCTATTCGGCGGACTCTTTTCCGCTTACATCTTTTTGCGTATCGACTCGCCGCCTGGCATGTGGCCGCACGGATTACTCAACGTCCCGGTTGGCACGATGAACACCGCGATCCTGATTATGTCGTCGGTGACGGTTGTTCTGGCGTGGGCGTCGCTGAAGATGCGAAAGTATAACGCTTATTGGTGGTACATGCTGGCCACCATCACCTGCGGTATCATCTTCCTCACGGTCAAACTCGCTTATGAATGGCCGCAGAAGTTCGATCACTTTGGCGTTTACATCAAAACAGAAGCGCTGGGGAAATATGAACAGTATTTGGGCAACCAATACGCCGAAGAGAAAGGGCTGCCGCCGCGGCTCGAGATCACCGGTCACCTGCACAATCGCGCGGCGTTGAAGGATCCTAATATCAAAGAGTACGAAGTGGCGCTCGATCCACTGAACGCAGACCCAACGAATCCCGAGATGGATCGGCCGCACTTCTGGCCGCGTCCTGCGACCGAAAAGATTGCCACGATTGAAAAGGAGGATGTGCAATACGCAACGATGTTTGAGCCAAGGCACAGCGCGTATTTTGCCAGCTATTTTACAATCACCGGGTTGCACGGACTCCACGTGCTCGGCGGTGTGCTGGTGTTCATTTATATGTGGCTGCCTGTCAGCAAGCGTCTTTACCAGCGCAACCCCGAACACCTGGCCAATCGTGTCGAGGTTAGTGGACTTTTCTGGCACTTTGTCGACCTGGTTTGGATTTTCGTGTTTCCACTCTTTTACCTGCTGTAAGCCATGAACAACCCGCCTGATATTTCGCAAGACCCTAAGGAATACGAGGAATACGCTCACGGGATTCGCAAGCACGTTCGGGGATATCTGATGGTCGGCGGGATCCTCCTGCTATTTACCGGTATAACTGTCGCGCTGTCCTACGTTCATTTTGGTACACAAAAGGCGAACATCGCGGTGGCAATGCTGGTTGCGACATTGAAGGCCGGGTTGGTCGCGGCAATCTTTATGCATCTCGCCGCGGAGAAGCGCCTGATCTACCGGGTCTTGATTTTCACCGGTTTTTTTGTGCTCGGCCTCTTCTGGCTTACTTTATTTGCCTGGTACGACTATCCAATCTTTCGTTAAATGTCGCTTAAAGCTTTCCATATTGTTTTTATCATTTTCTCGACGCTGCTCGCTTTGGGCACCGGCATTTGGTGCCTCTGGGTCAATCTGGTGGAAGGCGCTCCAATGTACGTGGCCGGTGCGGTCGCCTCGTTCGTGGCGGCGATTGTGCTGATGGTGTACGGCGTCTGGTTTTACAGGAAGATGAAGCGGCTACGGATCATCACATGAAAAAAGTTGGATCCTTACTGTTGGTATCAACGCTGTGCGCCATACAGCAAGCTGCGGCGTGCCCATTCTGCTACGGCGCAAAGGATGGGAAGTCAGCCGAGCACATGGCCGTTGCCATCTGGTTTCTGTTTGGCGCCGTGATGTCGGTCATGGGCGGAATCGGCGCATTCAGTTTTCACCTGTGGCGGCATGGGCGTATGCCTGTCGAGCCCCATCAGGCGCTCGCTGAGGAAGACTTGACCAAGTATGAATAGCCTGGCGCTAATCAACGAATTTCTGGGTCAGCCGCCGAACGCCTCGTCGCATGGGCTGCAGATCGACCACATCCTCGAATTCTGTCATTGGTTCATGGGCGCGCTGTTTGTCGGCTGGTCGATTTTTTTTATCTTTGTTTTGATTCGTTTTCGCAAGCGGCGACAACCAAATGCGAATCATCTCGGCGTGACGAGCCCGATATCGACACATTTGGAATTTTCCGTTGTGCTGATCGAAGCGGTGCTGCTGCTCGGATTCGCGATTCCACTTTGGGGAAAGCGCGTGAATCAATTTCCGCCGGGAAAAGACGCGCTCGTTGTGCACGTAGTCGCGCAGCAATTCAGCTTTAATTATCATTTGCCGGGAGCGGACGGACAATTTGGCCGGCGTGATGTTAATCTTGTATCCAATTCAAACCCGCTCGGTCTGGATCCAAACGATCCGGCTGGCAAAGACGACATCATCACAACAGGCGAACTTCATGTGCCGGTCGGTCGACCCGTAATCGCCGAGCTTTCTTCGAAGGATGTCATCCACGATTTCTTTTTGACGGATATGCGAATCGCGGGAGACGCAATACCGGGTTCGCTGATTCCCATCTGGTTTACACCAGTAAAGACGGGGACGTACGAAGTGATTTGCGGTCAGTTGTGCGGACTCGGCCACTACGGAATGAAAGGCACGCTGGTTGTCGATACACCGCAGGATTATCAAGCGTGGCTGAAAGA
>JBLMXD010000109.1:0-3244 GCA_050257575.1 Alphaproteobacteria bacterium
TACGTCCCGCGGGCTTGCAGCCATTGCAGGGCGAAGCGGGCGACTTCGCGTGAGTTTTTCAGGTCGAGTTTGTCTTTGATGTGGGCCCGGTGTGTTTCCACCGTTTTAGGACTGAGATGCAGGAGTTTCGCGATTTGGCGGACTTCGTTGCCCTTACCGATCAGCTCTAAAATTTCAAGTTCCCGATCGCTCAGTCTTTCGACCGCATCCACTTCGCCACCGCCCTGCCGATGCGCGAATTTTGTGATTACCTGCGCCGCCATGGCCGGGCTGAGATATGGGCGCCCATTAAAGACGTCGCGGATTGCTTCGATCACGTTAGCCATCGCCTCGTGTTTCATGACGTAACCGTCGGCTCCGGCTCGCAACGAGCGCAGCGCATAAAGCGATTCGTCGTGCATGGAAAGCACCAGAACCGGAAGATTCGGAAATTCGGCGCGAATGTTTTTGATAAGCTCGATGCCGTTGGCACCCGGCAAACTCAGATCAACGATCGCCATTTCGGGGTTCAATTTACGGATAACATCCATTGCCCCCGCGGCGTTGCCGGCTTCTCCGCAGACCGCAAAACTTCCATCAGAGTGAATCATTTCCGCGAGACCTTTTCGAAACAACGGGTGATCATCCACGATCACGATGCGTTTCGCCCCGGGCGGATCACATTTCGGGTTTCCGTTTGTGGATCTGGCTGGTTTCATTTGGCCGGAGACTCTGGCACTCCGTTGTGGTCCCTGAGTCCCTTCGTAAGTCTCTTCTTACAATTCGCCACCGAGCGGGTCATTAGATGGACAAAATTTAGATCAAGAGGCTTAATGTTTTCGCAATCTTTCCTCGAACTCGCTCAGTTTCTCGCTCCCATTCCGATCCGATTCATCTGATTCCTGCATGCTGTTCGGGAAATAACAGGAAACACGTGTCCCGCGCCGTTTTTGAGCTTTGATTTCCAAACGGCCGCCGATCAATCGCGCTCGATAATTCATGATGTGGCATCCGAGGCCCTTGTTCACGTTGGTCCCTTGGGAAAAACCGGCGCCATCGTCAATTACGCGCAAGACCATTTCCGTTCCCAGCCGCTCCAGTTTGACGACGATTTTTCGAGCTTGAGCATGTTTATTGGCGTTGATCACTGCCTCACGCGCGATCCGATAAACCTGCGCAGCGACGGCGTCCTCATCGACCTGAAACGATGGCTTGACTTCCAGTCGGCAGGGCGTTCTCCAAACTTCTCGATCAACCAAATCTTGTAACGCACCAACCAGGCCGACCGCGTCCACGTCGATGCGATGAAGCGCGCGGGAAAGCTCACGCGTGCTAGTCGCAGCACTGTTCACGAGCTCCGCAATTCTTTCGATATCGCTGGCGTCGATGACACGGTGATTCCTCAGCCGGAGTGCTACCGACCGGGCCATGAATGCAACCCCCGTGAGGTGCTGACAAATTCCATCATGCAGTTCCTGGCCCAGTCGCTGTTGTTCGCGATCGCTGATGGACAGAATTTCGCCCTCCAACCCTTTGCGACGTTCAATCTCAGCTTCCAATTCTTTGTTTAACAAGCGTAACTCGCGTGTTCGCTCGCGAACGCGTTTTTCCAATAGCTTTTTGGATTTTTGCAGTACTGCTGTTCTCTGTTTTGCTCTCGAAACTTTTCTCATGGTCGCGTCACTGAAATTCGCTGATCGTCTCTTCGCGCGATGAATTGAGCTGCGCCGCTTTCCATTATGCGCGCTCTTTCCTTTATTCATAGCGGGCGGAACACATCTGGAGCGCCTTGAGACCGATTCTCGATACTACGACCGTCCAAGGGAAAGGCAAAGATTGAACGAACGGCTTCAAAGCCTGTTGAGTCGTAGATTTCGGTCAATACACATCGGAACGACTGGCAAAATTCAAAACCAGGTTCAAGCCGAATTAGTTTAGAATTTGAGGAATTGTAGTCATCGCGTTTGCGTCACAAACACTCTTTCTAAGACCCGCACGCCAATCAGAAGCTGAGCGGGACAAATGCTTTCGCACGAGTTGCTTTAAAGAACCGCGGAGCTTCCTCGCAAGGCTGGTTCAGCCAACGCCTTTTCTACGAGGCAGCCGTCACAGACCTCATCGTAGCCAGGCGTTCCTCGATCAGGTCTCGCTCGACTTCCCAGTACTTGAGCGCTGACAGCAAGAGTCTGTCTGATGGCTCGTCATGAATCGACTGCGCGTTCCGGATATTTTTCTGTCCCGAATCCTTCGCGGCTTTTTGCCGTTGGCGTTTGGATTTTGCCCTTCGCCATCTTCCCCGCCTTGGTCGTGCTCCTCCCGTTACCATTTCTTGCCGTTTGCTCCTCTAGCTGTGTAATTCGTATCCCATCTCCAGACCGGCTGTGACAAGTCTGTTCTGCTTCCTAGCGATTCAACAACAGCGACACCCTGAAAGTTTCATCGGCATACAGTCGCACGCTGCAAAATGTGGACCATTCCAATCGATGGCTTGCTGTTTGAGTCACTTGCAAGCTTTTCAGGAACTACGAGCCGCGGAGAATGCGCTACGAAAAGGCTGTCGCGGCTTCATGGGAGGCGCGAACCTCTTTGTTAGGGCGACGCAGGCCGGCCGAATATTGCACGTCGAACGCCCGAAGGGCTGCCGCGACAGTCGGCCCGATCCCGACGATGCCTTCTTCCAGGCTTGGGCCAAGGAGTGCAATCCAAAGATCGCTGCGAAAAAATAATTGAGGACGACGGACATCGGACGGACTTTCGGGGTGGGCCGCGCAATAAACCTTCATTTGCTCGATCGCCGCTGCCGCGTGATCGAGGACGGGACGCCGGGTAAGACGGGTTTCGTTCATCTCTCTCCTATAACGCATGGCTTCGGGAGACTGGATGTGGATTTTTGCCAGGCGCCCTCTGCCTAGATCGGATTTTGACCTATATGAGAATCTGCCGTGCGCCCGATTGTCCGCTTGGTTGCCGGGAGAGTAGGCTCCCAAACCGTGGCGCGAGCGATTGCAGTCGAATTCTCGGACGATGAACTACTGGAGACGCTGCGCCTGCTCGATCAGTTTCGGCATTGGGGTTCGCTCGATGAAAACCGGTATTGTTTGGTTTGCGGCAAACTGATTAAGGGAAGACAAATCCAAGTCGCCGGCGGAACCCGCAGAAGCGGGCCGCTGCGGCTGACTTGCCCCACGGAGGGTTGCAACTCGATTCCGATGGACTGGGTGCTGCCTACGGACGAGATCCTAGCCAAACTGGAAGAGGCGGCAGC
>JBLMXD010000110.1:0-2999 GCA_050257575.1 Alphaproteobacteria bacterium
TAAGCAAACGCTGAAGCAGGTTCGACAGCTCGAGATCGAACCCGAGCGCGATGCGCGGCAAAAATTCCAGCATTGTTACTTCTGAACCTAGCCTGTTCCAGACTGACCCGAGTTCGAGCCCAATCGCCCCGGCGCCGATAACGACCAGTTTCTTTGGAGGCTCCGAAAACTCCAGCGCTTCGGTGCTGCTAACGATTGTTGTGCCGTCGAATTTCGCAAACGGCAATTCCACAGGCGCACTCCCGGTCGCGATGACAATGTTCTTCGTCTCGACTTCCTGGGTCTCGCCGGTGGACGATTTGATCGAAACTTTTCCTGGCCCGCTGATCGTGCCGAGGCCTTCGAGCACGGTCACTTTGTTCGTCTTCATCAACGAGCGCACGCCGCTGTTGAAACTCTTTACAACTTTGTTCTTGCGCTGCAGCATCTTCGCGAGATCAGCGCGCGCGCCATCGACCACGATGCCGTGTTTGGCCGCCTCCTTTTTAACGAACATGAAATGGTCGCTCGAGGTAAGAAGCGCTTTGCTCGGGATGCATCCCACGTTCAAGCAAGTGCCGCCCAATTCTTTGTCTTTCTCGACAAGGGCCGTCTTCAACCCGAGTTGGCCCGAGCGGATGGCCGCAATGTAACCTCCCGGACCTGAGCCAATGATCACCACGTCAAATTTTTCCATGTTCTATTCTTAATTAGAGCCTAAAGGTTGGCGACAAGCCGTCCAGAAGCGTAATCGTAAAATGGCAAACATTGTCACGAGTAGCGAAACGAAGGCGGTCGCGCAAGCAATCACAAACGGGCCGTCTACACCCGTCTCACTAATAGGACGTGCACCAAATTCGCCCGCAACGCCGGTCCACCAATAGGCGAAGAGACCGATGTCCATCGTCACGTGTCCGATAATCGACGGGATCAGGGATTGTGAGGACCACGCGAGGAGCCCGAGCAACAGACCGGCGCCGAAAACGATCGGCACCATCCCGGCTAACGACCACGATTTGTTGAGGTGGATCACGGTGAAAAGAATCGTCGATATCAAGATCGCAGTTACAGCTCCGTGACGTTCCTCGATCGGGCGCTGGATATAGCCGCGAAAACCGGTTTCCTCGCAAACCCCCGCCGATACTGCCGATACGATTACGGCGAGCCACTTCAATGGAAGCGTCGGGATGAACGAAAGGTTGTAACCACGCCGGAACGTCGCGACCGGGAACTCAACAAAGCGGAACAGCACAACGATTGAGGCGTGCACGGTCACTGCGAAAAAAATTGCGCCAATGATTCCCCATACCCACTGCTGTCTCGACAATCGAGTGCGCCGGAATGCGTTTCGGCGCGAATCATGTGTTCTGAGCGGAGGACCTCCCCCACTCGCCCACCAGAGGTAAACACCGAGAAAAATCGTCTCAGCGAGAGCGGCCAACGGCACGCCCAGACTCACCAGTAAAATCGGCCAGACATTGGCCGCCGCGAGCGCGATCAAGAGACCCGATATGATGGCGCGGAGCGAAATGGGCAGCTTCGACCAAAAGCTCATTTATGTGGCATGCGTCTTCGGTTAGAAGCCCAGTCTGATCCCGCACTGGCGAGAGAAGAACTCCCGATTATGCAGATCAGTGAATACATCCCATGTAAATTTCTGTCTTTGCGATGTACGCTTGAGGCGCGAACCCGGTGAACTTCATCAATTCGCTCCTCGCCTCTTCCTGCGAATTACAAATTGCCGCGAGAGCTATGTAATAACCCTTTCGTAAATTAGGATATCCATCTGATTTCTCGACAGAGATGTATCCAACAGGATTTGTGGCACCAAGGTTCAACTCATTATAGCGCCGCGCGACGTACTGACCGCAATACATTGGATCATCGCAATCGTCGGGAAGAATGAGTCCCCGCTGCCGATCCCAAATGTTCCCGCCCATCGAAAATTGGACCCCGGAAGCTTTGCTGACTATTTCCGCTTCGCGCTTCACAGAATCGAAGTCGCGCTCTGCACAAAGAATGACGAGATATTTGTCACGAACCTGTGAAGAAATGTCGATGTCAGGTTCGTCTGCACCGCGCACGCTTGCGAACATGCAGCCAACGCAGAAGGCCAGCGCGACAAACGTTCGATCCGGCAGCATGATTTAGAAATCCAGCGGCAGTTTTTTGGGGTCTTCGATGCACTCCTTCACTTTGATGAGGAATGTGACCGCTTCTTTGCCATCGATGGAACGATGATCGTAGCTAAGCGCAAGGTACATCATCGGACGCACTTCCACTTTCCCAGCAACCACCACGGGTCGCGACATGATCTTGTGCATTCCCAGAATGCCGCTCTGCGGCGGATTCAAAATCGGCGTGGCGAACAGTGAGCCGTACACCCCACCGTTGGTGATGGTGAATGTCCCACCCTGCAGATCTTCCAGCTTCAATTTTCCATCACGCGCCCTTCCCGCGTAATCGGCAATGTCGCGCTCCAAATCGGCAAAACTTTTCTTGTCTGCGTCACGAACCACCGGCACGACCAATCCGCGCTCGGTCCCAACTGCTACGCCGATGTCGTAGAAATTGTTTTGAATGAAATCGTCGTCTTCGATTCGGCCGTTCACGACCGGCACTGCTTTGAGCGCTTCTACGCTCGCCTTAACAAAAAACGACATCAGACCAAGTTTGACGCCGTGCTTTTTCGTAAACTGCTCCTGTTTATTACGCCGCAATTCCTGCACTGCGCTCATGTCGCATTCGTTAAATGTTGTCAGGATCGCAGCCGTGTGCTGCGCCATCACAAGCTGCTGCGCAATCTTTCTACGTAATGGCGACATTTTTTTGCGCGTGAACCGCGCTTCGCCGGCCCGCCGAACGTCGAGAGCCTCAATCTTTTCCTCTTTCTCCGCCACAGCCATGTCGGACGACCCAGTCTTGCCGCGCGTTTCGACAACTTTTAGCACGTCAGCTTTCGTTAGGCGGCCACCCGCCCCTGTGCCGGCAATTCCTTCCAGCGCGATCTTCTCTTCCTC
>JBLMXD010000111.1:0-10671 GCA_050257575.1 Alphaproteobacteria bacterium
CCCTCGATACGCGATTGCTAGAACGTCTCGTGCACGCGCAATTCCAGGAAACGCGTGTTTATACTTTGGAAGCCTTCTACGAAACTCAATGGCGTTATCTGCCGCTGGGAATTGTCGATCCCTTCTGGCCGCTCCAGACCGGCTTTCAACTGGCACGCACTTCTCCGTATCATTATCTGAAGCGACTCTTCGATATTGTTACTTCGGCGGTGGCGCTGGTCATTTGTTCACCGCTCTTTGTTCTCGTTGCTCTGCTGATCTGGATGGAGAACGGCACTCCCGTCTTCTTCAGGCAGGAACGAGTGGGCCGAGATGGGAAACGTTTTATTCTTTTCAAATTTCGGACCATGCGCTGCCGGGCGGATGATCCGCAGGAGGATATGTACACTCGCGAAGGAGATCGTCGTGTGACGCGTGTGGGGCGGTGGCTGCGGAAACTGCGGCTCGACGAATTACCACAGCTTTGGAACGCGTTAAAAGGGGACATCAGCCTGATTGGCCCCCGTGCCGAGTGGAGCAAGTGCGCCGAACGCTATGAGCAGAGCATCCCCTTTTATCATTTTCGGCACCTCGTGAAGCCGGGGATCACCGGATGGGCGCAGGTTAATTATCCCTACGGCGAGAGCGACGAAGACGCAGTCGAGAAGCTAAAATACGACCTTTACTATATCCGCCATTACTCGTTAAAGCTGGATGCCATGATCGTATTAAAGACATTGTATACGATGCTCTTCGGGAAGGGACGCTGAGCCAGACGGGGTAATTATTTAGCCGAAGTTTTGAGTTTCGACGTGTGATTCCTCTTATCTTCCGTAGCGCGTCTCGCTGGATTTTTTTTGCTGCGCTCGCCTACGCGCCGTGGGCCTACGGCGCTACGACGGCAGAAAGCATCGAAATAACCAACTGGATCTTACTAGCGGCACTCGTGCTCTGGGGTGCCGAGTTGGTCACAGCTGGACGTCGACCAGAATTTCCAACCTTTCTGCTAGTGCTCGTCGTGATGTTGATCTGTATAGGAGGCTGGATGGCTCTAAACGCGAAGTCGATCTACGACTCCGAATTTTCTCTCTTTGTACCGGTGCGCAATCTTGTGCCGCTGCTCACCGGCTCCGCCGATTATGCAATCAGCTGCGCCTGGATCATCCGAGGCGGGTTGCTGCTCGGGATCATATTGTTCGTTTCGGATTTGTCCCAGAGTAGCCGGTGGTTGCTACGGCTATGGTATGTGATTGCGTTGGTCGGGGGCTCGATCGCGTTTCTGGGTTTGCTTCAGAAAGCTACAGGAGCACAGATGATCTTCTGGCGACCGCCACCGCCGCCGGAGTTTGGAGTTACCACCTTTTTCGCAACCTATTTTTACCATGGCAACGCTGGTGCCTTTTTGAATCTCGTGTGGCCAATGAGCGCCGGGCTTGTTATCCGGGCGTTTACAAGCCGATCTCAGCCGGGGTTGCGCGCGTTATGGGTCATCGTTTTCATTGTAACCATAGCCGCTGTGCTGGCGAACACTTCGCGCATGGCGCAGTTGGTTGCTCTTCTGTTGATGGTCGCCGTCGCCCTGCATTTTGGACCGGCGCTTTTGCGCAAACTCTCCGGTGCGCAGCGAAGCGTCGCCCTCGCCGGTGCGTTTGCTGTTGCTTTGGCGTTGATTGCGCTCGCTCAGGCGACGCATTTGGAGCAACCGCTTAATCGCTGGCAATCGATCAGCGAGCGGATTCCTGCCGACGCACGCTGGCAAGCTTCACGCGTGGCACTGGGTGCGTTGCCTGGCGCTGGGTTCTTCGGGTTTGGACCCGGAACATTTCGGGTTGTGTTCCCAAGCTACAACATCGAATCCAGCCACCGAGTCCCAGGCACATGGCGATTTTTACACCAGGATTACCTTCAGACTATTCTGGAGTGGGGCTGGCTGGGAAGTATTCTCTGGGCTTTGCTTTTCTTCGGCGGAGTAGCGATCGCAATTCGAAGCTACAACAAGTATGCCGCGCGAGACTGGCTGCCGCGGCGAGGTGTCGTGCAACCTCTGGCGATTGTAGCGCTTGCAGGTGTGGCGCTGCATGCGGTAGTCGATTTTCCCTTTCAAATCGAATCAATCCAACTGTATGTCGCGACTTATCTGGGGATATCCTGGGGTAGCAGCCTGTGGTACCAGCAGTCAGAACCGAGACGTTACCGTATGGAGGTCGCGGCAATTACCGAGCGCCGCTGAATCTAAGCTCCGTTACCTTCGTGATCGGGCACGTGCGGCCGATCATAACTTCGAGAATATGCGCCTTCTTCCTTGCCGTAACCATGCGACGAGTAATGGTAATAATAACCGACTCCACGGCTTCGTCGCAATCGATTCAAGACCAAACCTGCCGGACGAATCCCTGATTTTGCCAGCAATGAAATTGCCCGGCGGACCGCCTGGCGCGGTGTTTTTGCAGCGCGAACAACAATGCACAGCGTTTGGACGTGCGGCGTCATTAAAAGAGTATCGCTGACTGCCAGGATTGGAGCGCTGTCTACTACCACGCGATCAAAAAGCGTGGCGGCCTCAGAAATCAAACGCCCGAAGAATGGACCGGCGAGAATTTCAGCCGGATTGGGCGAGCGCCGCCCTCCGGCGAGGACAGAAAGCTGACCACCAGTCGCCGTGAGAATGTTCCCTGTGACTGCAATGTTCTCGTCGACGATCTGTATTTCACCGGCCGGAATCTGGCGCGCGGCTGAAGCCACGTCGGCTTCCCCCAAAAGGCAATCTATCACTCCAGGCTCACAGGCTTCGTCGGAATTATTTCTGGCACTTGGGAAACGAAATATCTTGTGCATGGTTGGCCGACGCAGGTCGCCGTCAATTAGCAGGACGCGATAACCCTGCTGGGCCAGTGCAAGCGAATAATTGGCGCTGGTGAAACTCTTTCCTTCGGTAGGAACAGCGCTTGTAAAAAGTGACACTTTCCGCTCCACTTCGGGTCCTAATAGAGCAAGGGCAGCGCGCAAGTTGCGGAAGGCTTCAGCCGCTGGGCTTTCAGGAGTTTCGGCGACCACCCGATAGCTCGAGCTGCCAAACGCTCTCTTGCTTCGCCGTTTCAAACGCGTCACTGGTCCCTCGTCCGTAGTTTCAGGAACAGCAGCGAATACCGGCAACCCAAGTGTGTTCTCGGCCTGGTCAACAGTTTTGATCGAACGATCCAAAGCGTCCGCGCCAAAAACGAATCCCAGACCGACAACCAGACCTCCCAACAGACCGAGAAAGATTGTCCTGGTAGGACGGGGACTAACTGGTGCCTGGGGAAGTGGCGAATGCTCAATGACACTAACCGCGTTCGCTTTCACATCTTTGCTCAAGCTCGTCTCCTTGATCTGACGTAGGACGCTTTCGTAAAGCGCGCGATCCGTTTCGGCTTGCCGCGCCAACTCCTGCCACCCGATGGCTGTGCGATTGAGGGCCACGGCGACGCCCTGCTGGTCTTGTAACGCTTTTTGCAGGCTCGCCTCTGTAGCTTTGGATTGTTCGATCGCGTTACGGAGAATCGCCGGCTGCGCCAGCACAGCTTGGCGAAGCTTGTCTTTTGCGTCAGCAAGCGAAGCTTTGGCAGCAATCATTTTAGGATGCTTATCCTTGTATCGGAGAGCGTAAGTAGTGATCGCGGCTTCAATCTGCGTAACGGTCCGTCGCGCTTCCGTCACCATCGGAGCAGCGGAAATACTCGGGACAGAAAGTAACGCGTCGATATTTTCGCCGTCGTGTTGGATTTGCTCAAGCTCGCCTTCGAGACGAATCCGATCGGCCTTTGTCGCCGTCAGTTTGTTGTTCAAGTCTTGCAGTTTGTCTTCCACGAGACCGCCACGTGGTCCGCCGCCACCCGCGCCCGCTCCCTGTTGCGAACCGGTGGCAGCCGTGCCGCCACCAAGCTGCAATGCGTCTGGATGAGTCGCTTTATAATCCGCTACGGCAGCTTCGCTTTTTTGCAGATTGCCTTTCAAACGTTCTTCTTCTTCGAGGAGGTACCGCAACGCCTCCTCGCTGAGCGAGGCGTGTCGCTCGATTGAGTTGCGGATATATTCCCGCCCGACTGCTTCCGAGAGACGTTGCGCCATCACCGGATCGGGATGCGTCACGTACAAGTCGATCAGGCGAGTTCCGCGACGAATCGCCGGCCTTACCATGCCTGCCATCGCCCGGCCCAATGCTTCTTCGAGCGGAGTGAATGTCATAACGCCGCTCGCGCCCTGGCCTTTCGCGACAGGCTGTGGCGCTTCGTTTTGGGGTGCAGGGGTGGACTTCTTATCGGGCAGGACGCTTTGGCCCAAAAGTGCGCGGCCACCATCCGCCGCCAGACCTTCCGAGCGCACCACCCTGGAAAGCAAGGTCTGGTTAGTCAAATTCTGTTCGATGGTCCGCAAAGCCTCCTGGCTCGCCAGAAACATTGAGCGCATCCGCGTTGTGGAATCGTCAGTGGGAAGGAACGTTGGCTCCTGAAATTCCACTTCCAAAACGGTGTGCCCCTGGTACAGCTTCGGCGTCCGAGCGAGGTAGCCAAGAGCGAGGAAAAGCCCGGCCAGAACACAGATCGCTACGATCCAAATTCGTTCCACAAGAGAGTGCCAGAGCCGGAGGAAATCGAACTTGTGCAGTCCCTCCGCGTAGTGTCCGGTCAAATCAGACAGGACCGGTTTCTCCGAATTCGTGGAAACGGTCGTGCCGATGGAAGATTGGGCAGGATCAATCACGGCGGGATATCGGCTGCAATCATACACCAAGAAACGCGCCGGAAAAGGCGCACCGCGCGAAAAGTTTGCGGTTAAAAAATGCTTTCCCCTACGGTGATGGTGTCGCCCGGCTCAACGCGAAACCCTCCGCCGTTGGCCTTGTTAAATTTCTTGGCATTTACTTTGAAAATCTGATCTCCGTGCGCACTCTGCCGCCGCACTGTGATTCGTTCCGGCGCAGCGATACGCGTATATCCGCCTGCTAAGGCGATTGCTTCCAACAGGTCGATACCCCCAGGGCTGGACTCGGGCATTTCATAGCTCCCGGGCCTACCTACCTGCCCCAGAATCGAGAACCGCCGCTTAGCGTAACCCAGCAGCATGACGTTTACTTTGGGATTTACCAGATAATCGCGGCCGTACAACTCCGTAAGCCTCGAAGCCGCCTGCGTCAGCGTTAAACCCGCCAGATGCACTGAGCCGAGCAGCGGCACGCTCAAATTGCCTTCGGGATTCAATCGTCCGTTTGTGCGAAGATCGTCTTCGCCAAAAACTTCGACCCCCACGTAATCGTTTGCACTTAGCACATAGCCAGCTGGCGCGCTTGCTCCGCCGCCCGATGGAAATGCCGATCTGGTGGCTGACGATGTATTGCCAGATCCTGTTGCCTGTGAGGCGCTGCCGCCCGGTAAAACTTGCGCCAGTAGCGAGCCCTGTAGCAACGACAACGCGAGCGCAATCGCAAACCTCCTCCTCCCCTGCATCCCCGCTCGCAAAAGACTGGAACCCTCTTTAGAACCTGACTGTCGCTCGAACACCCACCTGGTTGTCATCGAAACTGAAGAAACTGATATTACTGCTGTCTTCACGATGCAGGTAGTACACCCCGGTACTCAGCCACCTGGTAATCAGCACGTCAAGCGACGGCTCAATAAACCAATAGTCGTCATTCCGTGGCGCACTGACATTATTGGTGGTAGCGAAGTAATCAGAATTTTCATAGCCACCGCCCAACCCCAGGTAAAGGCGGCGGAACAAACGCTGCTGAAACCGACCGACAATGTACGTGTTCGCGAAATCTTGATTGGCGAGAAAACCGGAATTGTACATCCGGCGCCCGGCTGCCAGCGAGATTAGCGTGCCTTCGAATGGATGATGTTCGAGCCCTACTTCAAACACGGGGGTAGTATAGGTACCTCGGTTGCCGTCGAACTGGCGAAACTCACACCCGGCGGAAGCATAAACACCCAGTTTCGCCGTCGCCTGATAATTAAGGCGCGCGTTAACCTGTTCGAAAGTTTGGTTAGTAGTCGGGTTATCCACCCAGTCATACCCAAAGGTGCCACCTACGCCGACCGACAGTTTTGGCATCCAATTGTAGTAAAGATAAAGGCCGCCCGAGACAGTGTAATCGCTAATGTTATTAGGATAAAAATAGATGTAGGAGTCGAGTTCACCCTGTAAGAATAATTTGCCTGTCAGATCGTAATCGGCCCGCAACCGCGTATTAAAAATGTTGAGCCGCGTTGGGGCGCTTGCATCGAGGTTTGCCCAGAGCCCTGTCGTGTCGATGATGCTGTTAAGATTTGCCGATTGTAGGAGGGCGATATCCTCAAACAGACTCAACCTCAACCGGCCTGCGTCATATCCGCCTTCGAGGTGAATTAGCTGATTGAATGCGTCCTCGTCCGAGTGATCTACGAATAGAATCCCGCTCGGCATGTAATCCAACCGCAGATAACTCCTGCTGCGCCCCGCAACGTCACCAACGCCAAGCGTGAGCTGTGGCTCGATTGCGAAATAATAGTCCGAGACGCGATTCGTGTTGCTAATAAAGATGTTGTCGTCCCACACACCACGCACGGTGAACTGCAAACCGTAATAAAAACGACGCGGTTCACTTGAAGCCGGCCCTTCACCTACGGCTATATTTTTTGTGTTGAAGCCACCGTAGGGCCCTCCTGCAGCCGGCGCTCCGACGACGCTCGTCTGCGCCGTGGTAAAATTGGTCGAGGAAGACCACGGGTCCGGAGTCGTCGGAAAGGCTTCTTCCGATGAAGGCACAGCCTCTGAGGAAGATGGCAACGGCTCCTCGGGGATAGAAGGCAAAGCTTCGGGCGCGGGCGGCGCGGGCTCGACTGCTGCCGAAGATGTCGGCTCAGCCGACGGAAGTGTCGGTTCAGACCAAGGCGGAATTGACTCCTGCGCTCGCGCGGCAAGGACAAAAGAGACAGAGATTGCCGCAGCCAAAACGAGCTTTCGGTCAGTGATCAGGCGGATGACGCCGGCGACGGCTTCCGCCGCCGAGCGGGCTGAAAATGGTGCGGAGCGGCGAATGAACAGAGCATAACCGGGGCGCATGGCGGCGAGACTAGAGGGTCGGTATAAGGCCGTCAATCAAAAAATCTTGTGAAATTGCACAAATTTGAGTCCCAATTTTTGCCTGGTTTTGCGCCGTTTTGCGCATTGGTGAAGGCGTACTTTTCAGGGAACAGAACTTGCGTTGTAATTCTTCGCAGAAGACGGTTCGAAATGCGTTAACAAACAACGCTTGCCGGCATGTCAACGGGCGAGAAAACAATCAGGATCAACGAAATTTATTACTCCATCCAAGGTGAGAGTACCTGGGTCGGTTGCCCGTGTGTTTTTGTGCGTCTCACATTCTGCAATTTGCGCTGCAACTACTGCGATACCGAATACGCCTTTTACGAGGGAAAAAACTCAACGGTTAATGAGATTTTGGATGCGGTGGCAAAATTTCCGTGCCGTTTGGTTGAGATTACGGGCGGCGAACCATTGCTCCAGAAGAACGTTCTTCCCCTGATGTCGATGCTGTGTAATTCAGGCTATACGGTCCTTCTCGAAACCAGCGGCGCGCACGATATATCGAAAGTCGATCCACGCGTGCATCGGATCATGGACTTAAAGACTCCGGGAAGCGGCGAAGAGGACAAAAATTTATGGTCGAACATCGTTCATCTCAATCTGCGCGATGAGGTGAAATTCGTAATAGGTTCGCGCGAGGACTACGAATGGTCGCGGGATAAAATGCAGCAGTACGATCTTCCCTCCCGCTGTCGGGCAGTTCTGTTCTCGCCAATTTTTGGCAGGATCGATCCGCGTCAGATCGTGGAATGGATTCTGGCAGACAAGCTAAATGTCCGTTTTCAGCTTCAGATGCACAAATTCATCTGGAGCCCAACGCACCGTGGTGTTTGAAACGGTGACAACACGCCTGCAAGGGTGTTAATCTCTTCATCGTGCGAGCGCGCCTAACCAAGGATTTCACTTTTGAAGCGGCACAGACTTTGCCGAAGGCACCGGAAGGCCACAAATGCCGCAAGGTCCATGGACATAGTTTCAAGGTCGAAGTTTCAGTCGAAGGCGAAGTGGATCCGAAAACCGGATGGATTTATGACCACGCAAATATCAGTGCCGCCATGAAGCCACTCCTAAAGATGCTGGACCACGATTACCTTAACGACCTGAAAGGACTGGAAAACCCTACTATCGAGAACATGGCACAATGGTTCTGGAAACAGCTGCAGTCGAAATGCCCTGGGCTCTGCGAGATCGTCGTGCACGAAACACCCACGGCGCGTTGCATCTATCGCGGCCAATAAATCGAACGCAACGGTCGCTTCAGGATGCCTACAACTCGATCGCGTAACGCTTCAGCTTGTTGTAGAGCGTGGGCCGCTGGATACCGAGCAGTTCGGCCGCCTTTTTCTTATTGCCGCGGCATTCGGCGAGAGCCTGGAGAATGGCCGTTCGCTCCATGTCATCGAGTGTTTGCACGCCTTTGCGGGGCAATGCACCAATTTCGGTCTGTTGCAGCGCCAAAGGCAGCTGTATTTCTGCCGGCAATTCTTTTACGCCGATCACTCCGTGCCGCGCCAGCACTACTGCGTATTCGATCGCGTTTTGCAGTTCCCGAACGTTTCCCGGCCACGCGTAATCTAGCAGCTTCTGGAACGCATCCGGTGAAACGTCCGGCTCGGGCCTGCCGAGTTGCTGAGAAAACTGTCTTACGAATTGCGTTATCAACGGCGGGATATCCTCTTTTCGTTTCCGGAGAGGAGGGACTTCAATTTGGAAAGTATTTAGCCGGTAATATAAATCGGAGCGCAGCCGATTTTCGGCCAGTGCCTCGGGGAGCGGCATATTGGTGGCCGCAATCGCCCTGAAGTCCGCTTTCATTGTCTCCGTGCTGCCGAGAGGTCGAAACTCGCGTTCCTGCAAGACGCGCAAAAACCGCGTCTGCAAATCAGCAGGCATATCGGATATCTCGTCGAGAAAGAGCGTGCCGCCATCAGCCGCGGCGATCATTCCGGGAAAGTCGTGCATCGCTCCCGTAAACGCGCCTTTGACGTAGCCGAAAAGTTCTCCCTCGATCATGGCCTGCGGAAACGCAGCGCAATTGAGCTTCACCATCGATTGTCCGGCGCGCCGGCTGCGGGCGTGAATAGCGTTGGCAATTACCTCCTTGCCCACGCCGCTTTCGCCTACGATGAGGACGTTGGCGTCCGATGGGGCCATCGCCTCAATCAGTTCTGCGATCTCTTGCATCGGTTTACTGTTAAAAACGGGCGTGGCGCGCGATTCAGCAATCTCCAGACGCTTTTCAAGTTGCTCCGTCTTCTCTCGAAGTTTTTCCGCTTCGTGGAGGAGGAACTGTTTCTCCAGTGCCTTCTCGACCAGGCTGAGCAGCTCTTCAGGTGCGTACGGCTTGCTGATAAAATGATAAGCACCGCGTTTGATCGATTCGATGGCGTTATGCAGTGAGTCGTGCGCGGTCAGAATGATCACCTGGACTTCAGGCAGCTCTGCCTTGATTTGATCAAGCATCTCCAAACCGTGAGCGTCAGGCAACTGCAAATCGAGAAGCACCAGCGACGGCGAATTTAGCTTTAAGGACTTAAGTCCTTGCGACGCTGTGGACGCAGTATCGACACGGTAGCCATGCCGCTTCAGCAATGCTTCGAGCGTCATCAGAACGGGGCGCTCATCATCGATGATCAAAACGCGATGGTTATCCGTTTTCATCACATTGCGCTGCTGATATTACGCACGAGCAAGGGGCTGCAGTTGTTTAAAACCGTAAGAATGACATGAGGCTTATGCTCGTTCGGAATGGCCGCTCGAAACAGGCAGCTTAACCGTCGAAACAAAAGCGGAAGCTTTCGCATCGTAAAGCGCATGCAACTCGCCGCCATGCGCCTCTACAATGGAGCGAGCGCGGTTAAGGCCAAGACCATAATGACGCTGACTGATGTTCCGGAGCGGTTCGCGCCCCCAATGCTGTGTCACCGCATCAAAACCAGCTTTTGGTTCGTGAAGCCTGAATAGCAAACTATCGGTCTTGATTCTAGCACTTGCGAGCAGCGGCCCATTACCACGACTGTGGCGAAAAGCGTTGGAAAAAAGCTCGGCAAATACTTCCTGGAACAGTTGTGGATCCACGCTCAGCATCCCGTCAACCTCAACGTCCCAAGTAATCTGGTTACCTTCATTTGGAAATTTGCGGCCGATTTCAGCGCTCATATCCGCCAGGAATTCAGACGCCTGATAGGGGATCATGTTGGGTGTAACCTCCCCAACTATTCTGGAAAGCTTTTGCAAGGTCGCGTTCATCCCTGAGACCACATCACGCAGACGTTTAACCTCACTTTGCAGTTCCGAATCCTGCGTAAGTTCGCCGATGTAAGTCGATTGCAGCTCAATGGCATTCAAATCGTTGCGCAAATCATGACTCAGTTGCCGGACAAAGCGAACTGCGTCGTGCCATGGCACACTCATGGAATCCGTTCGATTTTCGGAAGAATGCGCCGCCATAAGGTTACGACGATTGTCCGAGCGAAAAGCGGTCGTCAACCGGCTCCTCGCCCGGGACGATGTTGACCTCCGGATCGTTGCTAGCCAGATGCCGCAATAAATGAAATACATCTTCAGGATCGGCATCGATCGAGCGTG
>JBLMXD010000112.1:0-7613 GCA_050257575.1 Alphaproteobacteria bacterium
GAAGAACCTCCGTCGGACGAAGGCATAGGCGGCGGCGGTCACGCGACCGAGGGCAAGGAATAAAGAATTATGAATGAGGAACCCAGGAAAACAGGAAGAGATTGGCATGCTTTTCTTGCACAAATCAAATGGTCTGCTTCTTCAGCGCTTTCCTGCGTTCCTGCTTTCCTTATTTCATTTCTTTCATGATTGGCGAAGGCACACACAGCACGAATCAGCGCCGGCATACGTTTGTTCGGGATCATGTAGAGGTAGGCTTTTTCACCGATCCCACCGTGTGCATCGGTTGCAAGGCTTGCGAGGTTGCGTGCAAAGAATGGAACCAGGTACCGGAAGATGGATTCGCCTGGTCCGGAAACTCATATGACAACACCGGTCATCTCGGCGCCTCGACGTGGCGGCATGTCATGTTTGTCGAACAAGACCAACAAAAAGGAGGACAGATAGTTGGGTCTCACTCGTTAGGTGACGGAGATCGCGAGGATCCGTTTCGATGGATTTTTCTCTCCGATGTTTGCAAGCATTGCGAAGAAGCCGGTTGCCTCGAAGCATGTCCCACCGGCGCGATTGTGCGCACCGAAGTCAGGTCAGTATTGGTGCAGAACGATGTTTGCAACGGCTGTGGTTATTGTGTCGTGTCCTGTCCCTTCGGAGTGATTGACCGCCGTCCGCAGCCATTGCCCGACGCCGGCGGCGCGTTCAAATGCACCTTCTGTTACGATCGACAGAAGAGCGGACTCACGCCTGCTTGTGCGAAAGTTTGTCCGACCGAATCGATCGTATTCGGCCGCCTTGATGACTTGCGGTCCCGCGCAACCCAACGTGTGGAGCAATTGCGAGAACATGGGTATACAGATGCGCAGCTTTACGATCCGACCGAAACGTCCGTGCGCGGGACACACGCGTTTTTCCTGATCCTCGGTGAGCCTGAGGCATACGGTCTTCCGCCGAGGCCGCAGGTTCCGACAATTCATCTGAAACCCGCGTGGACAGCGGCATTCGTAACAGCGATCGGAGCTGTGATCGCCGTAATATGCGCATTCGCTTTCCTGTAACGCACGTGCAATCACCGAACCATTGTCATGCTTGACGAAGCGCGTTTCGATCAACTGCGGGAGGAAGCCTGGACAAAAGGTGTTGTTGCAGGCCGTGGTGTCGATGTCATTAGTGGTCCGATCCCGCGCAGGCCCGGTTACTATGGTCAGCCAGTTGTTAGGCCACCCGTGTGGACCTGGGAAATCCCGGTTTATTTTTTTGTAGGCGGTCTTGGTGGGATGTCAGCGGTAATTGCGTTCGGAGCGTCGCGGTTTCATCATCTCGACGTTGCCCGCGCGGCACTCTGGATCGCCGCGATAGCGTCGTTGATTGCACCCGTTCTGCTGATTCTTGATCTGGGTCGGCCCCGTCTGTTCATCAACATGCTTCGCGTGTTCAAACCGCAATCGGCCATGTCGATGGGTGCCTGGATCCTCGCTGGATTCGGGATGTGCGTCATTCCGGGCTTAATCGCATTCGAACTTCGCATGGCTCATGTCTTTACCGGCACGCCAGATCAGCTGGTTCATGTTGCCGCTTCACTTTTTATGTTTGGATCGGCGATCTTCGGAGTGTTGCTTGCCACTTATACCGGCGTGCTGATCGGTACAACCGCTATACCAGCCTGGTTTTTGCATCACCTCCTGTTGCCAATTCACTTTGGAACGGCGGGATTGGGGTCCGCTGCTGCGCTATTGGAATTGCTCGGTCACCGAATCGCGCCGCTCAACGCTATCGGATTCTTCGCGGCCGCTGTCGAATCGGTCCTTCTAATTTGGTTATCGGTAAATAGGCACGGAGCGGCGGACCGAGCTATCCACGAACATCGTTCCGGGTGGCTAATTCGCATCGGTGAAATCCTGACCGGGCCAGTGGCATTTGTCTTGAGGTTGATTGGATTGATCCATTTGGCTGCAATTTCATTTCTGCTTGGTGCCCTGGTCAGCCGGTTCGGCTGGATTGCCGTCGGAAAAGTTTGCGGCCGCGATCCCGAGGCAGTGTTCGCCTCACAGAAGTAAGCGATGGGCACGGCCGTCTTTGTTGTTACTTACTAAGAATCACTCGCTCGGTATGCGAGTAAATGTTGAATGACGGCGGACGCAAGAAACCGATCAACGTCTGGTTGCTATCGCGCGCGAAGTCAACTGCGAGACTCGATGGCGCTGAAACTGCGGCGATGATTGGAATGCCGGCAGCGAGCGCCTTTTGAATGATCTCGAATGATGCGCGGCCACTAACGAGAAGAACATGGGTATCCAACGGCAGAAGCCCACTGAAGAATGCGCAACCAATTACCTTATCTACTGCGTTGTGGCGGCCGATGTCCTCACGCACAATTTTCAACTCGCCTTGCACATCGAAAATTCCGGCGGCATGGATTCCTCCGGTGCGCGCGAAATCGCTTTGCGCGTTTCGCAGTTTTTGTGGAAGTGAAAGTAGCGTTTCAATATGAATCCGGATTTGTGTTGATCTGACGGCAGGGAAATTCTGGCGAATCGCGTCGATACTGGTTTTGCCGCAAAGACCGCAACTGCTGGAGATAGTCCCAAAGCGCTTCATGGAGTTCACTTTCAGTTTCACGCCCGTGCTAAGCTTAACCACGGCTCTGTTGTCGCCGTCCGCTGAAATCTTCGTTATCTCTGCGCGATCGCGCACAATGGCCTCTGAAACCAGAAACCCGGCCGCGAGGTCTTTGTCGTGACCTGGCGTGCGCATCGTCGTGGCGATGGTTTTGCCTGCAATCTGGATTTCAAGCGGCTCTTCGATGGTCAGATCGTCAGGCAAATATTCCAGTTCGCCGCCGCTGTTTCGCCGGATGATCTTTTGCAAATCAACACTGCTTTCGCTCATGTTAAATGAGTCTCCCCAATGCTATCATAGCCACAGTGGAAATTTGCCACCTTTACATTTCATACGGGCACAATTTTGTCGGACACCACGGCCGAGAAGCGGACGCTCATCCGATGATCGAAGTAACGGAAATCATGTGTGCCGCCGGGCGCGGTATTCGCGGGGATCGCTATTTTGATTTCAAGGCCGATTACAAGGGCCAGATCACCTTTTTTTCACTCGATGTTTTCGATGAGCTTTGCGCCACATTGAACATACACGACTGCTCGCCCGCTGCCGCGCGCCGCAATGTGATCATGCGCGGCATTGATCTGAATGACTTCATCGGCACAGAATTCGAGGTTCAAGGTGTTCGTTTGTTTGGAATGGAGGAGTCGGCTCCGTGTTACTGGATGGATCAGGCAATCGCCCCTGGCGCCAGGGATTTTTTGAAAGGACGCGGCGGTCTGCGCGCAAAGATTCTTTGTGACGGTTTGCTCCGCTCGACCGCTTTGGTCTGTGAACATTAGCGCAGTGCTGCTGGCTGGCGGTGAGTCGCGTCGGATGGGCTGCGACAAAGCCAATCTCTTATTTCGCGGAAAGCCCCTCTGGCAGACTCAACTCCAGGTGCTTCGAAAACTTGGCCCTGTTGAGATTTTTGCTTCGGCCAGAACTGATCCTGCGTGGCGTCCGCCTGACATGGTGTTTGTCGCTGACGGTTCACCGTCACGCGGTCCCCTGAGTGGTGTTGCTGCATCTCTCGACCGGATAAGCACAACTCATCTGCTCGCACTGGCGATCGATCTGCCATGGATGACTGAAGAATATCTTAAACTTCTTTGCACAAAGATGGTGCCGGGTCGCGGCGTTGTTCCAATGATCGACAACCGTGCGGAACCACTGGCGGCGATTTATCCGCGAGAGGCGGCGATCGATTTTCGAACCGCACTGAGAGGTACAGATTTCTCACTGCAATCTCTAGTCAGCGATCTCGTCAGATTTGGAAAACTGCAGGAGATGTCCGTTGCCGAAACAGAGAAAAAGTTTTTTTTGAATGTGAATGCACCGTCGGACTTGGCTTCGGCATGAAATGTTGCGCTTGCAAAGTCACAACAACTGATCAATGTGTCTGCTGCGATTCCGGATGGTGATGAGATTTTCTATCTTACACAGGGCGTTTCTTTTTTTGTTGCTCCCGACCTGTGGTTTCGCGTCTACGAGCGTAGTGAATCTTTCTCACTACGACATGATGCGACCGGATTTCGCTACGATGAAACGTCAGGGGATCGTCGGCGTCATTCATGAGGCGACGTACCCACCGTTCACGCGAGACGCGAAATATTTGGACCGACAACTCGGAGCTCTCGAGGCGGGGTTGCTTTGGGGAGCTTATCATTACGGCAACGGAAGCGATCCGGTCCGACAGGCAGACCACTTCCTGAGTGTCGTGTCCAATGCCTGGGCACACGCAAGCCCGGCAACCCGGCCGAGCGCCGGTGTGTTGCTGGTACTCGATTTCGAGAAAAACGGTCACTATCCGGGTGGAACAATGCGGCCCGATCAAGCAGTTGCGTTCGTGGAGCGCATTCGCCAACGCACCGGCGTGTATCCCGGTATTTACTCGGGCGAATATCATCTCAACCAGGTTCTAAACAGTTCACGAGTGACGAATGCGCAGAGAAGAACACTGACGAATTGCTGGCTGTGGGTAGCAAATTATTCCAAGCAGCCTCGTGCAACGGCACCATGGAGTTACTGGGCCCTTTGGCAATACTGCGGAGACGGTAAGTGTCGTCTTCCTCGTTCCGTGTATCCGACAAGTATCGCCAACATCAGAAAGGCAGAATTAAACATCTTTCGAGGCAGCCGGGGAGATCTGCAGGATTTTTGGCAGCAACGTTCCTGGCAACCCTCGGGTGGAAAGTCGCGCGAATCGGAGCCGAAACTCGCGGCTGATTAGCGACGGACGACTTCGCGAGCGGCGATTTAGCGCGCCTTAAGCACACTCTTGACGAAGCAGTTTATTTTTTCTGGATACCGCGTTGCGTTGTGAGATAGACGGCGAAACTTCCCAGCCAATGGCCGCCCTCGTAATGCTCGCCTGTTACCGCGGCTAGCCCGGCGCGCCGATGCGCGTCGACCGCGCTTATCAATGCGGGACGACGTGGATCGTCACCGGGGAGGGCTGATAGAATGCCTTCGAGCATCCACGCTCGACTGAGGTTCAATCCGTCAAGGTGCGCCAGCTTCGGGTCGCTCGGGTCCGGTGAAATCGCGACCGGCAACCAACTCGCACTGCCGGTTGCAGGAATTTGCGGCAGGAATTCGGTTAACCATTTCGCGAACTCGCGTTGCGGCAATACGCGGCGCATCACGTCGGCTTCTCCAAGGCACGGCGAAAGAAAATCTTCCCCAGACGGTTCGTATCCCAGCGGACAATTTGTATCGGAGAGAAAAAACTTTCGTGCCGAGTCCGAGGCAAGTTTGACGAGTGCCTCATCATTTTTGCCACGCGCATAATCGAGAATCAAACCGAGGGCGAATGCGGTTTGATCGTGCTCGCCGATCCGTACTGGATGCGAAAGTTTCGGCAACCACGTTTTGATTCGCTCAACAGCGGTGTCTTCGAGCGGCTTCAGATTTGCCGACATCTCTCGCGCTTGCGGATCGTCCCATTCACGCAGCTCTGCGCAGAGCTGCAGCAACCACGCCAATCCATATGGCCGCTCGAAACTTGCGCGCCCTTCGCCGCGCAGATATGCCGCTTCAGCTTTGAGGTTTTCCGCAGTGAGGCTTTGCTTCAACGCGTCGCGTGCGCTCTTTGCGAATGTGGCATCTGGAAACGTTCGGAGTAGCCGCACCAGCAGCCAATGTCCATGCACGGACGAGTGCCAATCGTAACACCCGCAGAACGCGGGAGTCAGTTTTCGCGGCGGCGCGACATCGGAGTCGCTGTTTAACACGTGACTGATCTTATTCGGATATTCCTTGTGCACGCACGCCAGTGCCAGTTGCGCGAACCGTCCGGCAGCAGAGGCACCAAATTCCCCGGTGGATGAGTTCGCCTCGGCGTTTTTCGGAGGAGTTGTGTTTTCGGCTTGCGCACCGATCAAGGGCAACAGCAAACAAGCGAAGGCAAAATTCTTTAGGCGCGAAGGACAAAATCTAAAGTTCACACGCCAATAATCACGCTACGGTTTCGCTTCGTAAAGATGGAAGGAATCGTCCAACGCTGGCGTTACCGTTGAGTTCGAGACGCGCCACCGCTAAACTGGCGCGCATTAGTTATGTCGCACGATATGGATTCGCTCGACTACTACAAAATCGAAGACCTTCTCACAGAGGAAGAGCGCGCCGCGCGCGACCGGGCCAGGCGGTTCGTGCAGGAGGAAGTTCTGTCCGAGATCGTTCCAAGTTTCCGCGCTGCAAAATTTCCGGACCATCTGATTCCACGTATGGGCGCGCAGCGTTTCTACGCGCCATACTTAAAGGAGCATGGCTGCGCTGGATTAACCTACACGGCGTATGGACTGATCATGCAGGAACTGGAACGCGGCGACTCCGGAGTGCGTTCGCTGGCGTCGGTGCAGGGTGCGCTGGCAATCCAGGCGATCCATTCATTTGGCTCACCGGAACAGCACGCGCGCTGGTTGCCGGGTTTGGTATCGGGCGAGCGCATAGGTTGCTTCGGTCTTACGGAACATGGACACGGCTCGGACCCGGGAGGGATGGAAACGCACGCCAGGTGCGACGGCGACCATTACGTTTTGAACGGGAGTAAGTGCTGGATCGGCAACGCATCGATCGCGGACGTCAAAGTTGTTTGGGCGAAAGATGACGATGGGCGTGTCGGCGGATTCGTCGTGGAAAAGGACGCTCCCGGTTTTCGCGCGCGCGATATCGAAGGCAAATTCAGCCTGCGCATGTCACGCACGTCGGAGTGCTGGTTCGAGAATTGCCGCATCCCTGCTGAAAACCGTTTGCCGAAAGCGTCCGGCCTCCGCGCGCCGTTGTCGTGTCTGTCGTATGCCCGGGTAGGTATCGCATGGGGCGTGATCGGTGCAGCGATCGACTGCTACGAAACTACGCTGGCCTACGCGAAGAAGCGCGAGCAATTCGGTCGTCCGATCGCGAGCTTCCAGCTCGTGCAAGAGAAGCTTGTCTGGATGGTGCAGGAGATCACCAAGGCACAATTGCTGGCGCTGCGCCTAACCCGTCTCATGGAGGCGGGCGCAGTGCGTCCGGAGCAGATTTCTCTGGCAAAACGCAACAACGTGTGGATGGCACTCCAATGTGCGCGGCAATCACGGGATATCCTCGGTGCCGCAGGCATCACCGATCAATATCCCGTCATCCGGCACATGATGAATCTTGAGAGCGTCTCTACTTATGAAGGCACGCACAACGTTCACACGTTGACTGTCGGGCGTGACATTACCGGCATTAATGCCTTTGCGGGATAAATTGGGTGTCTCCGCGCAGGATGACGCCCGCTGGAAATAGGCTAAGGTAAGGAATGAGCGAGCCAGTTTACATTCTCGGCGGAGCGCGCACCGATTTTAAGCGCAATCTCAAAAAGGAAGGAAAAACGATCCGGCATGTTATTACCGAGGCTGGCGGAAAGGCGATCGACGATGCGAAGATTGATCCGGCCGAAATTCAGGCCGGCGTGGTTGGCAACTTCAACGCGGGCCAGTTTACCAAGCAGCTCCACCTCGGAGCGTTCATTCCGGAGATCGACCCCAAAC
>JBLMXD010000113.1:0-3070 GCA_050257575.1 Alphaproteobacteria bacterium
GGACTTGTCTTTACCCGTCTGGGCTATGTCCCCTCGTCCGGAACAAAACTCGAAATCCCCGGCCTGGTCATTACCGTGCGGCGAGCAGGACGGAAAAGAATCGAAGAAGTCCTGCTGGAGAAAACCACAGACGCATTTGAGGAGGCGGCATGACTGTGCCGCTGATCATTTTTTGTTGCTGGATCGTTTCGTTTTTCTTCAACGGAATCGAAAGCGGATTGCTTTCGATCGATCTGGTGCGATTACGGCAGAATGTGAAGCGCCGCGTGCCGGCGGCGTTGCAATTAAATCGCCTGCTCAAGCACCCCGAACGCCTATTGGCGACGGTCCTGCTTGTAACAAACGCAGCAGATATCGTCGCGCTGCTTTTGCTGACGAGTGAGTTGGTCCGCTCACACGGCTATGCGGGATTTTTCTTCGCGCTATTGATTGCGCTACCGGTTTATTTGTTTGTGTTAGCGGTCCTACCCAAATCGTTGTTCCGCCGATTTCCATTCCGCGCGCTTGCCCGGCTTGCGGGCGTGCTCGAATTCGCCTCGATCTTGTTTTCTCCCCTGCTCGAGATCGGGGCACGATTCGGCAAGCTGCTTTTGCCGAGTCAGGCTGCGAGACGGCGGCGTCTTTTTGCCGCGCGGGAAGAACTGAAACAGATCACGGCACAAAGCGAGCGGGAGGGCGCGCTTACTTCAACCGAACGCGCCATGATCCATAGCCTTGTTGACTTTCGTGGTACCAAAGTGCGCGACGTGATGCTGCCATCGGCGAAGGTTGTTACGCTACGGTCCGGTGCGTCAACAGGGGAAGCACTGGAGCTTAGCGCTTCTACCGGTCTTGATCGTCTACCCGTGGTTACCCCCGATGGCCAGCCGGCCGGACTAGTTAATGTCATCGATATTTTGTTCGACCGGAACGGAAGCAAACCGCTGGGCAATTACGTGCGGCGTATCGTGACCGCCACGGAGGATGAGCCCGCTTATCGCATCATGCAGCAATTACGCGCTGCTCGCCTGGGCCTGGCAGCTGTTGTGGATGGGAAGGAAAAGTTTCGTGGCATTGTTGCCATCGAGGATTTGATTCGCCGGTTCGTTTCGCCGGACGGGGACGTAACGGTCTAATCGCTACGAGCCAGAAGGTGGTCTTCGTCGCCTAAAATTCGGGCGCAACTTACCAGGGCAACGTGCGAGAAAGCCTGCGGAAAATTTCCTAACTGACGCTTTGCGCGGGGATCGTATTCCTCGGATAGCAGGCCGAGGTCGTTCCGCACATCAAGCAGGCGCTCGAACAATTCGCGTGCTTCCTTCTTTCGCCCTAGGAGGTGCCAGCAATCCGCCAGCCAGAATGAGCAGGGAAGAAACACCCCTTCCGAGCCGGGTAACCCGTCGACGCCGCATTCCTGCGGGCGATAACGTAGCACGAAGCCGTCATACATTAGTTCGCCTTCAATCGCCTCGATCGTGCCGCGAATGCGCTCATCAGTAATCGGAAGAAAGCCGACCAGCGGCAGTGTAAGAAGACTAGCGTCCAGTGCGTCCGACCCGTAAACCTGCGTGAATGCCTTCTTTTTCGAGTTGTATCCTTTGTCGCAAACTTGTGCGTGAATTTGATCCCGAATTTTTTGCCACCGACCAACGTTCTGGTCCGCGGCGCATTCGCAGTTTTCGACAATCTTGATTGCGCGGTCGAACGCCAACCACGCCATCACTTTCGAATGCGTGAAATGCTGGCGGCCGCCGCGTACTTCCCAGATTCCTTCATCCGGCTCCTGCCAATGTGACTCCAAAAATTTCATCAGCTCAAGCATGAGCGCCCAATCGTGTTCGGTCATCGCGATTCCGGCACGATCAGCCAGCCATACTGCTGCCAGCACTTCACCGTAGACATCGAGCTGAAATTGATTCGAAGCCGCGTTGCCGATGCGCACCGGCCGGGAGTTTTCATATCCCGACAGCCATGGAACCTCATACTCGTCGAGGCGACGTTCGCCATGCACGCCATAGATCATTTGCATTTGTGCGGGGCTACCCGCGATGGCACGCAGCAGCCATTCCCGCCACGATTCGGCTTCGTCGCGATAACCGGCGCGCATTAAAACCACCAGGATCAAGGCCGCATCTCGCAACCAGCAATAGCGATAATCCCAGTTGCGCACGCCTCCGATTTGTTCAGGCAACGATGTCGTTGCAGCGGCGACCAATCCACCCGTTGGCGCGTAAGTTAATCCCTTCAGCACGACAAGTGAGCGCACCACAGCATCGCGCCATTTATTTTCGCTTCGAAACTGCTTCGCCCAATCTGTCCAGAATACTTCGGTCTCCTGCAATGCGTGCTCGGCATTTATTTTTCTTGGCGGCTTTTGATGAGAGGGAAACCACGTGAGCACAAACGGGATCCGATCTCCTTTCGTGACGGTAAACTCAGAAACGGTTGTTAAATCTTTTCCGCACGTTTCAACCGGCGTTCGCAGGATCAAAGCATCCGGCCCGGCGATTGCCTCCAGTCCGTCGAAACGTTTGCGTCTCCGTACCCATGGCACGATTTGCCCGTAATCGAACCGGACGATCAGTTCCATTTTCATCGAGACTTTGCCGCGCACGCCTTCGACGATCCTGACAATGTCGGGGTCTTGCCCGCGCGGCGGCATGAAATCAACGAGCCGTACCGCGCCATTTTCCGTTTCAATGTCCGTCTCCAGGATCAGTGTATCTCCACGGTACCGGCGACGGATTTCCTTGATCTCTTCATCAGGGAAAAGGCGCCAGTACCCGTTTTTCTCATCGCCCAGCAGCGACGCGAAACACGCCGCCGAATCGAACCGCGGAAAACAAAGCCAATCGACGCACCCGTCGCGACTGACCAGCGCCGCCGTTTGCGTGTCGCTTAGAAAGGCGTAGTCCTCGATCTTTGTATTTTCTTTTGTCACTTAACCCTTCCTCTTTGTTCTCGCTCTCCACTCAATGCTGTAACGTGCACTGTCTTGGCGCACAACAACCCGCGCACGCCCGGAATCCGCTGAGGACAGCGGACACTACAGCAGTACGGTTTGGTTCCGGCAGTTCGCCGCCGCGACCGA
>JBLMXD010000114.1:0-4278 GCA_050257575.1 Alphaproteobacteria bacterium
CCGCACGAAACGATCCCGCACGGCTAATTTCGGTTGCGATTGGTTGCGAGAACGATCTTTGTGCCTGCGCCTTCGACTTCTCGGCTGCGGCGCGTTGCTGCTCATCGACGTAAAAGATGGCAGAGCGATATTGCTTCCCGGTATCGGGTCCCTGGCTATCGACCTCAGTCGGATTGTGCGCGCGCCAGAAGAGATTGAGTAGTTTCTCGTAACTGGTCTTGTTGGGATCAAACGTAATTTGAATCGTCTCAGCACCCTGCATGTAGCCCGAGATCACTGAGCTTACGCCACGCGCCTGCTCGAAAACTGCTTCCGTGCACCAAAAACAACCGCCTGCGAAATAGGCCACGCTTGCCTGCCCACTCTGCGCCGATGGACAGAGTGCCGCGTCGAGTATAAAACCCAGCAAAGCCGCCAAAGGTAGAAAACGCGACCTGGTTTTCCGCTTAATCCGGCGTGAACAGCAAATCTTTCGCATCATTCAACAACTTTTCGGGATCGCGTGACGGAGCAATATCCACCTGAGTGAAGAGGATAATGCCAGTTGCGCTTTCGAATACGCGTGCAAATTGAAGGTGAGATTCAGGCATTCCAGAGGGAGATCGATATGTCCACAAGCCGCTCGTCTGTGAACAAACGGCGACGACGTTCTATCATCGCATTTGAGATGATTCGACTTGATCGCTCGTCTCCCGAGCCGCTTCATCAACAGCTCTACCGCCAAATTCGTGATGAGCTGAGATCGGGCACCTTTGGCGATGGCGCTTCCCGGCTTCCTTCCTCGCGCGCGCTGGCTGCCGACTTAGGAATCTCACGACTTACAGTCAACCTGGCGTTCTCGAAACTTCACGCCGAGGGTTATCTTCGCTCGCAAGCAAAATCAGGGACGTTCGTCGCATCCCCTCTGCCCGAGGCATTTTTGAGTCCAACCGACTTCGTGACTGGAGCCATCTCCCCTGATCGTTCCAAATCGCGCCGGGCACCCAAGCAACCACCCCGGATTGCCGATCGAGTGACGGCTCTTCGGGATCAGCGCGTCGGAAAGCAACTCGATCTCGGAGCGACCTCAGCGGGTCCAGGCGTTTCGCTCGTAGCCAGCATTCCAGCAGTGGATGAGTTTCCGGTAGCTATCTGGGAACGCCTCAGAGCAAAAGTTCTCGCAAAGAAAGGAATGCACTTATTGCGTTACGCCTCACACTTTGGGGATTCCGATCTTCGCAAGGCAATCGCAGCCTATCTGTGCGATTCCAGGGCTGTCCGCTGCAATCCTGATCAGATTGTAATCACGGGCGGAATGCAACAGGCCATGCTGATCACTGCCATGACGATAGTGAATCCCGGAGAAGTCGCGTGGGTCGAAGACCCCGGTTATCTTCAGGCTCGACGGGCTTTTATCCTGGCTGGCGCCGAAGTCGTTCCCAAGCCACTCGATAAAGAAGGATTAATGATCAAGCGGGCTCCCAGGGAACGACTGCCGAAACTCATCTACATTGCGCCGTCCCATCAATTCCCTCTTGGCATAACAATGAGTGTTAAGCGGAGGCGGGCTCTGCTCGAGTTTGCCCGCACCCATGGTGCTTTCATCTTTGAAGATGATTATGATTCCGAGTTCCGCTTTGTAGGCCCGCCTTTGCCTTCCCTGCAGGGCCTCGATGACTCAGGCCAGGTCATTTACGCGGGTACAATGAGTAAAATCCTGTTTCCCTCCTTGCGCCTGGGATACATCGTTGCGCCTGAGGGACTGGTCGAGGCAATGGCCAAGATACGCAGCTCGATCGATCAGCATTCGTCTGCGATTGATCAGGCTACCCTCGCCCGGTTCATTACTGAGGGTTTTTTCCTCAGTCATATCAGGCGGATGCGAAAGATTTATGCCGAGCGCCGCGATTTCTTCATCAAGCAATTCAACCAGTTGCTTGGGGATCGCTTTACTCTGCAGGTCCCTGATGCCGGATTGAATATCCTTGCCTGGCTCAAGCACGAAGAAGACCTGCCAATCATTAGGAGCATAGGTGCCGAAATCGGAGTTAGGCCAGTGCCGTTACACTTGATTTGCATCCAGACAAAACTTAAGCCCGCCTTTATCTTCGGTTTTGCGGCCTGGACGCCCGCTCAGATTCGAGAAAGTCTTGCGAAACTTGCCTCCGCACTAAAGGCAAGGAAAGCGTAATCCCGGATCGGAATCCCTATTGCTGCCCGGCTGCCAGGCATTCTGCCTCCATCGACGACGGTCTCACTGTTCCGTTCGAGAAGATGCCAGCCACACCTGCATCGAAGTTCTTAAGATAACTTCGCGGCTTCGCTCCGAATCTTCTTTCAAATGCGCGGCGGAAGGCCTGTCCATCTGAAAAACCAACCGAGGCCGCCACCGCATCCAGTGTCCTTTTGGGTATCGAAAGGCGCCGCTTCACCTCATTCATTCGCAGGGTTTCTACGAACTCAGCTGGCGCGCTTCCAATGATACTCTTAAAGGCGCGGCTAAAGTGACTGGGCGACATGCACGCTCTCCGCGCAAGGTTGTTTACGGAGAGATCTCCGTTCAGATTGCGCATGATCCACGGGACGAGTTCAGCAAATCGATCCGTCGGCTGGCTGTCGAACTTCAACGGCTTGGAAAGTGCCTCCTGGCCATTTCGATGCATGACAGGCACTCCCAATTCCTCCGCAACGGCGAGCGCGACGCACGATCCATAATCTTCTTCGATCAGGCTGAGCGAAAGATCGATAGCCGCGCTCAGACTGTTGGAAGTATAAAACGCGCCGTCTTTCACAAGCGGCCTTTTATGATCAACACGCAGCTTTGGAAACCGTTGAGTGACGTCACCTGAGAATCGCCAATGCGTAGTCACTTCGCGCCCGTCCAATAGCCCCGTCGGAGCAACGCCATAAATGCCTGTTGAAATGGCCGCGAAGCGTCGCGTTGCATGTGCTCGCTGCAATAACCAATCAGAAATCCTGTCGCTTATTTCGCGTTCGCGTAATCCTTTACCGCCTGGCACAATAATCGTGTCGAGTTTGTGTGCTGTTTGAAGGGTTTCGTGTGGTCTGAAAACCATTCCCGACTCGGCGCGAAAGGATTCAGGGCCTAAACCAATGATGTACGTCTGATAACACGGTATGCGGTCCCCATATCCGCTGTGGAGTGTCGCAGCCGCGAACGCATCCGCCGGAGCCGCGAGATGCGCGGCTGTTACACCATCAAATCCAAGAACTCCAATCCGCTTTACAAGCATTGATAACACAACGAATACACAGACCGAAAATTTCCAGGTAGGACATAAAACCGACAATACGAGTCACGATCAGACGATCTGTTCTTATCGGGACATTCTACCGGCGTCGCGGTGCCAGCTCATCACGTTTGGTCTTTGGACACACGAAACGAGCGCCTTTGATTACCGCAGTAATCAGACAATCGACAAATCTTAGCGAAGGCCTGGCTTCTGACCCGCAGACAAATCAGGATCGTATTACGCCGCGCGGGCGAGTAACACGCCGATATAGTGCTTCATACCGCGGCACGACGTGATCGGCTGAAAACAGCCCGAGTGCCCGGTCACGGCTGCTTTCACCTAGTTCTCGCGCCAGACTTGGCGACTCGATTAGAGTATCCAGTCGGGCGGCCGCTGCAGCGACATCGCCAAAGTCACAGAGAGGATAAGAATCTCCTAAAACTTCTGGAATACCGCCGACACGAAAAGCTACAACCGGTTTCCCGTACAACATTGTTTCAAGGATACTTAGGCCAAAGCTTTCGTATTCGGACGTGTAGAGTCCCGCATCGGCGGCTTCCAAGTAGTCGTCCACAACAGCTGCGTTTTCTCGGAGGATCACAACATCTCGAATTCCTAGTTCGTCGACTAGTGGCTCGTAGGACTCAAAAGGCCCGCCTGCTAAAACGAACAATCTCAAACGCGACCGGTTCTTCGACATAGCAATAATCCGCAATAGCAGGTCGATGCGTTTAATAGGGCGCAAGCTCGACATGTGCAGCACCAAAAACTCGTCACCTATACCCAGTTCGCGTCGGACTTTCTCACGGCTCCGCTTCGGCTTATTCGGAGTGAAGAAATTTTGAATTACTTCAATCGGTCGTTTCAAACGAAAGATTTCCTGCGTTTGATTGCGGAGACTTTCCGAAACTGCTGTGACCGCATCAGAATGCACGAGAGCGTGCTCGATGGCGGTGCGGTAGTCCGGATCCTGCCCAAGCAAAGTCGTATCAGTTCCATGCAACGTAGTGACAAGGCGCGGAGCTGAGCGACCCAACATCTGCGA
>JBLMXD010000115.1:0-6053 GCA_050257575.1 Alphaproteobacteria bacterium
GCAGCGCCACCGATGATACTGTGTTGCACGCGACAACCAACGCCTTTGCGTCCTTTCGCATTAGCATTTCCGCCAGCTCCATGGCGTAGCGCTGAACGGTTTCCGGACTTTTCGGGCCGTAGGGAACCCGAGCCGTGTCACCCAGGTAAACGATGTTTTCGTTTGGCAGCAAATCGCGCAATGCCTTCACAACGGTCAGGCCGCCGATGCCGGAATCGAAGATGCCAATGGGACGCGGGTCGGTCATGCTGGTTGAAAAGTGGCGGCTTAGTAGATCACCCGCAACTCAGATCGTAGTCCACCGTCGTCCGGAAAAGCGATCGGCTTCGCACTCGTTGAGAAAATGACTTGTCATCGCACGATCAGCCAATGCATTCTTCAGGACATGGCTGGCGGGACAAATAGGTCCCTCATCTCTTTGAACTCAAAGGGCTGTTTTTCGCGCACCGCGTTCAACGAGTTCGCTGAGATAGGGTTGGGCGTAAACCGAGCGGCGGCTTGGACAAGCCAGCGGCGTTCAAATCTCCCTTTAGTCATTCTATTCATTCTTTGCGTAATAACGTTTGAGTCTTCGTTTGATGGACTGAGAGGAGAAGAAGCTCCCGCGCCGTCCGCTTCGCCGGCTGCCGCAGGAGTAGTTGCGAATCCAACCCCGGCTGGTCCGGGTCCTTATGTTGGTTCAGTTGGCCTGCACACTTGGAAGGAAATAAGAAATCAGCCCTCCGTTCACGTGGAACGTGGAGACGATATTTGGGTGGATATTTATAATTTTGAAAGATGGTGCGACCAATTGGAGAAGGAAAAGAAGTTACCTGAGCGGCACGATATCAAGGATCTGATCCTTTATCTGGATCATCGTCCGCTTACCGGAGTTGCGCCGGTTTACTGGTACGAAACGTCGGCCTGGACCAGTGCGGCAAAGGACCAGCCTTCAGTCGAGTATAAGATCACGACTGTGTATTTTCCCCTGGTTCGCAACGATGCTTCAAAGTTGACGTGGTCCCATCTTCTTAATCAGCCGGTCCTGGAGCGTCGGATTGTCGTGTCTGTTGGATTCAACAATGGAGAGGAAATACGTACGGAATTGCGACCCGATGCAGAGGGCGATCAGAAGCTCGATCAACAATTCTTTTTGACGATTATCCCGAAGTTTCGGACCGCGCTGGGTTTCGTCGTCATTCTCATCGCGTTGATTGCTTTTTTTATGCTGGCCCGCTACACGCATATCATTCGCGATGCGAGCGCGCCATGCCGGCCGGATGGTCAAAGACCTTATAGTCTCGCACGCGGTCAGATGGCCTTCTGGTTTTTTCTCGTAATCGCATCGTATTTTTTCCTTTGGGTCGTCACCGGAGCGATGGACACGCTTAATACATCCGTACTGGCATTGATCGGAATCAGTGCTGGCACAGCGCTTAGTTCTGCCTTCGTCGACGCTGCTAAACCAGTTCCGGCCGATTCTACCGGCAACCAGCCGATTGTCGACGTGACCCGGCCACACCCCGAAGTCCTGGCGGAGCTTGAGGAATTGCAACGCGATACTCAAAAGGAGTTGGAAGCTTTGCAGAAAGCTCGCGCTTCAATATCTCCGTCTGACAAGCAGGCCCTGGAGGATAACGAAAAAGAGCAAAATGAGATACGGGAACGACTCGCACATTATCGCTGGCAGAGCGCCTACTTCGCGTGGCCAACGTGGAAAGGAGTGATGTACGATCTGCTTGCCGAAAACAACCTCATCAGTTTTCATCGATTTCAGATCTTCGTTTGGACACTTGTTCTGGGGATAATGTTTGTCTCCAATGTTTACAACGAATTGGCAATGCCGGCGTTCAGCGCGACCCTGCTCGGTTTGCTTGGAATCAGCGCGGGCACCTATGTTGGATTCAAGCTTCCGGAGGCAAAAACGCAGTAGCAAACAGGGGCGAACAACGACAGCGAAAGCTTCGGGTCCAAGGCGTAGTTGATTCGCGTCAAAAAGAACCGATCGCCGCCGTCGTATTTTCTGTGGTTCTTGCAATTGCGGCTCGCTCTCCGATGCTTGCCGCGTGGCAGAACTCCCCAAGCGATACGATCCCAAAGCGGTTGAACCGAAATGGTATCAGCGCTGGATCGAGCATGGCGATTTCGTAGCGAATGCGGCATCGTCGAAGCCGGCGTTTTCGATCGTAATGCCGCCCCCGAACATCACTGGTGTGCTCACACTTGGGCATGTTTTAAACGACACGATTCAGGACATCCTCGCGCGCAGGGCGCGTATGCAGGGTTTCGAAGTTCTTTGGCTGCCAGGAATGGATCACGCCGGAATCGGGACACAGACGGCGGTAGAAAAATATTTACGCCGGACCGAAAACAAAACGCGTCACGATCTTGGTCGGGAAGAGTTCTTGCGGCGTGTCCTGGAATGGCAGGACAAACATGGCGGCATCATCATTGAGCAACTCAAGCGACTTGGTTGTTCGTGCGATTGGTCGCGGCAGCGCTATACGCTTGATCCCGCCTACGCCGCCGCGGTCCAGAAGGTTTTTGTCGACCTGTACAACAAAGGCTTGATCTATCGCGGCCGCCGCATGATCAATTGGGATCCTGCTGCGCAAACTGCGCTCTCCGACGAGGAGGTAATTAGCAAGCCGCAGAAAGGATATTTGTATTTCGTTCGGTACGAGATTGTAGAAGAACCGGGGCGATTTCTCGAAGTGGCAACGACGCGGCCGGAAACAATTATGGCCGACACCGCAATGGCTTTTCATCCCGGGGACAAACGATACCTCGATTTGTTAGGTAAACATGCCTGGCGTCCGCTGGCGCGAGACAAGATTCCAATCATCGCCGACGAAGCGATCGATCCGGAATTTGGAACAGGTGTGCTAAAGGTCACGCCTGCGCATGATGCGTTGGATTTTGAGATCGGGCAGCGTCATGACTTACCGATCATCGACGTTTTAGATCCCAGTGGCCGCGTGAATTGTCCGGCGGTTCCCGAACTGCATGGACTGGATCGGTTCGAGGCACGGGAGAGGGCCGCGGAATTATTACAGGCGAGGGGACTACTGGCAAAAGAGGAACCTTACGAAAACAATGTCGGCTTCAGCGACCGAAGCGATGTGCCTATTGAGCCGCGCATCAGCGATCAATGGTTCCTGCGTTACCCAAAAACAGACGAAGCCATCGCGGTCGTGCGCGACCATCTGATTCGCTTTTTTCCTGGGCACTGGGAGAAGGTTTACGCACAATGGCTGGAAAATATTCGCGACTGGTGCATCAGCCGCCAGGTGTGGTGGGGGCATCGGATACCGGCGTGGTACCGGAAATCTGAATCTGTGGAGGCAGACGTGTCACCTGCAAGGTTAAGGAACGCAGCCGGCACGGCTGCTACTACAGATTGGCAAGACGTTCGCGTTCAGATCGAGTCCCTCGGTCCTGGCTGGACGCAGGATGACGACACGGTGGACACTTGGTTTTCATCGTGGTTGTGGGCGTACGAAACGATGGACCATCAGACACGAAAGAAGTTTTATCCCACCAGTGTGCTGGTGACCGCACCGGACATCATTTTCTTTTGGGTCGCACGCATGATCTTCGCCGGGCTCGAATTCATGCCCGGGAAATCCAGCAAGATTGAAGACAACATTCCGTTTCACCATGTGTTCTTCACCAGCATCATTCGCGATGGACAGGGCCGTAAAATGTCCAAATCGCTTGGCAATTCGCCCGATCCGCTCGAGTTGATCGACAAATACGGCGCCGACGGTTTGCGATTTGGTTTGATGCGGATCGCTCCGACTGGTCAGGATATTCGGTTCGACGAGAAACAAATTGAAGAAGGTCGTAATTTCGCGACGAAGCTCTGGAATGTGGCACGCTTTCGACAGATGCATGGTCCAAGTGCTGCGGCACCTGCGATCAATCAGCAGGAATTGTCCATTTACGCTGTAGAAGTTCTCATGCGGCTAAACGAAACGATCGAGGCGATCGAGACCGCTTATGGCCAATACCAATTCAACACGGTGGCGCAACGTCTGTATGATTTCGTCTGGAGCGACTATTGCGACTGGTTCGTGGAAGCGGCGAAAACTGACATCTTCGGTGAAGACGAAGTCAGGAAGAAATCCACACTAGCGGTGATGGATTTTGTTCTCTCGGCGGTTTTGCGATTGCTGCATCCTTTCATGCCGCATCTCACCGAGGAGCTGTGGTCTCTGCTGGGTCTTGGAGAAGCCTCGATTCAATTCGCCGCGCCGCCGGAAAAGCTCCTTTTAGATCGGACCAAGGAGCGCACGGACACGAATGCTCTTGTCGCAGCGGTGTACGCGATAACGCAGGCAGGTCGCAATCTGCGTGCATCAGTTAACATACCTACCAATAAGAAGATGTGTTTTATTTTACGCTCTAATAATAAATCACTTTCCGGCGAAATTCCGACTCTGACGCGGCTTTTGAATGCAGAGGAAGTTGTCTTGCAACCCGGGTATCAGGCAACGGTTGGAACGCCAATGGCGGTCACTCCGCTCGGGGAGATTTTTCTGCCCATCGCCGCGGCGGACCAGACACGCGAGAAGGAGCGATTGGAGAAGGAAATCGCAAAGATCGAAGCCGAAGCGCGCGCCGTGGAAGCGAAGCTACAGAACGAAGCATTCGTCAAACGCGCTCCAGCGAGTGTCGTGGAGGATCACCGGCAACGGTTGAACAATCTTAGCGCGCAACTGGCGAAGCTGAAGCATGCGCACGAAGCCCTGAGTTAAAGACGACCTTGTGTTCGTCGATTTTCGCCCCCCGCTTCAGGAAAAATTCCTTCAATTCCTTCGTGTAAAAGGTGCCGTCGTATTCCTGGTTCAATTCAAGCCAAACCCGGCCCCGTGGTTTCAGATGCTTCGCGAGATCATGGAGAAAAAAATCCCACTCCGGCGCGCCCCACAATTCGGGCATCTTATGATTATTGAAGCAAATCATGAAAGCGGTAATGAGATCGAACTTTTGCCCGAACCCCGGGAGCGGATGAAACGCCTGGATTCGTTGAACAACCCGGCGAACACCGAGAAGGCGCGTGATTTCGCGAAACATCGGCAAACGGTCCATGTCGAGGCCGAGCCCGGAATGACCCAGCAGTTGGGCGATATAGAGAAAATATCCTGCGCCGCAGCCAAGATCGAGAATCTGTTTCGGCCGTGACAGATCGAGTTCCAGTTGACGAATGCGGCGGATGTTAACACGAATCCAACGCTTGAGATCGAGATACTTTGGCCAGTCCGCTCCGGGATCTGCAACGGCATATCGCCGGCGAATCTTTTCGAATTCAACCGGATCAATCGTGTCGATTACGCGCTTCGTCTCGAGGGGAAACCCGTTCGTTCGCAGCAATCTGAGCGTATGCTTTCTCGCGCTGGCCAGGCTCTTGCCGTCGACCAGTTTCTGTATCTTATGGCGAAGTCTCACAGGTCACACCTTGTAGCGAAGCGCGACAATTTCAATTAAGCTTTCGAGGAAGTGAGCGTCTGGAAGAAACTGTTGTGGTTTGGCGTGGCTGTACTTGGCACCTGGGCTGTCGCCGTTCTCGCCATGTCGCGTGGAGAACAAATCAGCGCACTCTGGATCGTCATTGCCGGATTTTGCGCATTATCCATTAGTTACCGTTTCTACAGCAAATGGCTTGCGACAAAAGTGCTCGTTCTGAATGAGGAGCGCGCCACTCCAGCGGTCTTGCGAAACGACAACAAAGATTATGTGCCGACGAATCGATGGATGGTGTTCGGACATCACTTCGCTGCGATTGCCGGACCGGGGCCGCTGGTTGGGCCCGTACTGGCGGCGCAGTTTGGTTTCCTGCCAGGCACCCTGTGGATCTTGATCGGTGCGACTCTCGGCGGTGGCGTGCATGATATGATCGTCTTGTTCGCGTCGGTTCGGCGCGGCGGAAAAACGCTGGGGCAAATGGTGAAGGAAGAAATCGGGCGCGGCGTCGGTTTGCTCGCGCTGGTCAGCGTGCTGGCGATCATGATCATTTTGCTGGCCGTTCTTGCGCTGGTTGTGGTCCAGGCGCTGGCGCATAGTCCGTGGGG
>JBLMXD010000116.1:0-8022 GCA_050257575.1 Alphaproteobacteria bacterium
GTAATCCGTTTTCATCATATTGCGCTGCTGATATTACGCACGAGCAAGGGGCTGCAGTTGTTTAAAACCGTAAGAATGACATGAGGCTTATGCTCGTTCGGAATGGCCGCTCGAAACAGGCAGCGTAACCGTCGAAACAAAAGCGGAAGCTTTCGCATCGTAAAGCGCGTGCAACTCGCCGCCATGCGCCTCTACAATGGAGCGAACGCGGTTAAGGCCAAGGCCATAATGACGCTGACTGATGTTCCGGAACGGTTCGCGCCCCCAATGCTGTGTCATCGCATCAAAACCAGCTTTTGGTTCGTGAAGACTGAATAGCAAACTATCGCTCTTGATTCTGGCAATCGCGCGCAGCGGCCCATTACCACGATTGTGGCGGAAAGCGTTGGCAAAAAGCTCGGCAAATACTTCCTGGAACAGTTGTGGATCCACACTCAGCATCCCGTCAACCTCAACGTCCCACGTAATCTCGTTACCTTCATTTGGAAATTTGCGGCCGATTTCGGCACTCATATCCGCCAGGAATTCAGAAGCCTGATAGGGGATCATGTTCGGTGTAACCTCCCCGACTATTCGGGAAAGCTTTTGCAAGATCGAGTTCATCCCTGACACCACTTCACGTAGACGCTTAACCTCACTTTGCAGTTCCGGATCCTGCGAAAGTTCGCCGATGTAAGTCGATTGCAGCTCAATGGCATTCAAATCGTTTCGCAAATCATGACTCAGTTGCCGGACAAAGCGAACCGCGTCGTGCCATGGCACACTCATGGAATCTGTTCGATTTTCGGAAGAATGCGCCGCCATAAGGTTACGACGATTGTCCGAGCGAAAAGCGGTCATCAACCGGCTCCTCGCCCGGTACGATGTTGACCTCAGGATCGTTGCTAGCCAGATGCCGCAACAAATGAAATACATCTTCAGGATCGGCATCGATCAAGCGTGCGATTTCTTCGGCAGTCTTCCCTTTGCCGGAAAGCGTCTGGCGGACTTCTTTCTGGAGCTGCAACAGCTTGCTCGCCGCTTTTTTACCCGCTTCTACGCCAGGCTGGTCATAGGCATTGACATTAACCAACGAGCCATAGAAGCCCACCGCCCGGTCGTACAGCGCAATCAGCAACCCAATATTGAACGCATCGACCTTGGGAATGCTCATTGTGATTGACTCCCGTCCATTCTCGTACAACGCGCTCCGCGTGCCGCGCAAAAACCCCTGAAGATAATCTCCGCTCGTGATGCCATCCTCGACTTCAAACCGCGGGCCGTCCCGATCGTCGCGCACTTCCACAAATGTCACAAAGAAATTCAAAACTCCGTCGCGCAATTGCTGGACGTACGAATGCTGGTCCGTCGAGCCTTTGTTCCCGTAAACCGCAATCCCCTGATTCACAACTTCGCCAGCGAGGTTCTTTTCTTTGCCTAACGATTCCATTACCAGTTGCTGGAGGTATCTGGTGAACAAGGCCAGGCGATCCTTGTAAGGGAGAATAACCATGTCTTTTTCGCCTCTACCGTTGCCGGCGTAATACCACATTAAGGCCAGAAGCATCGCGGCATTCTGCGCGACTTCGGTTGTTCGAGTTCGCGCGTCCATGGCTGCAGCACCGGCGAGGAAACGATCGATATCGAATCCTTCCAACGCCATCGGGACTAATCCCACCGCGCTCATCACTGATGTGCGTCCGCCGATCCAATCGGGCATTGGAAAACGCGCCAGCCATCCATTTGCTTCGGCGTGTTTATCCAGCTCGCTCCCCACGCCCGTAACGGCTACAGCGTGCCGGGGAAATTGAAGTCCTTTGGCTGCGAACGTCGCTTCCGCCTCCACCATTCCGTTTCGTGTCTCTTTGGTGCCCCCGGATTTGGAAACCACAACCACCAGCGTTTGGGAAAGCCCGTCACCCAGCTTGTCGAAAACCTGATCAAAACCTTCGGGATCGGTATTGTCAAAAAAAGAAATGTCCATCAGATCATGTGGCGAACCGAGAGCGTTTGCCACGAATTCGGGCCCAAGTGCCGAGCCTCCGATGCCAACGTGCAGCACGTGCTTGAAGCGCTTTCCGTTTTCAGCCGTGATTCTCCCGGTATGAACATCTTCCGCAAATCGCTTGATGCGCTGAATCGTATCTTCGATTTCCGCCCGTATGTCCGCTGTTGGCGCAAGTCCGGCGTCCCTGAGCCAGTAATGACCGACCATTCGTTCTTCAGTCGGATTCGCGATCTCTCCCGCTTCTAATTCCGACATCGCGACAAACGCATGTTCGATCCGCGGCAGCATTTTTTCGAATAAATCCTCGGGAAATCTCATCCGGCTGATGTCCAGAGAGAAACCGAGGTCGCGGTACTCCAGAAAATACCGTTGGAACCGCTGCCATAGAGATGAAGATGCCATTGTGTCCAAACGTTTTGCTATATTACAAAGGCATTTGTTTGCCGGTTTGCAATCCCGGGCTGTCGAGAGTTTTCCGAAAAAATTGATGCGGCCGGTCTTAGGGAAAATGAGATTCCAATAACAAGGATTCGCCAAAACGGCCGCTAAATGTTCATTTCGCCAGTCTTGGCAGAACGCGCCAGTGTCCAGATTAACGGTGACTTGTATCCTGATTTGGCATGTGATAAACGCGAAACGATGTCGCCGACATGTCCGTTTTTCGGTACTACCTTCTGGGTCTAATAGTGGCTCATGTGGCATGGTTGTACTTTTTTACAACCGGCCGCTTGTTATGGCGAAGTTGCCCTGACAATCCGCAACCTGTCGGACTCGACACGCTGGTTATCACTTCTGTCGGAGGAATGGCGCTATCCGGATTCGGATTGTTACTGCTGGGATTTGCACATTTGTTGAACAGATTCGGACTGGCAGGCCTTTTTTTGTTGCAGGCCGCAATCTTCTGGGTGCTGAAACGTGATAACTGGCTGTCGTTAATCTTTTGGAAACGGATATTTCAGGATTTCGCCAAAGGTTGGACGCTTCCGGCGGTTTGCATTTACTTTCTGTTCCTGGCGCTGGGATTACCGGCAATTCTTCCGCCCACAGACTATGACCCAGTAAGCTACCACCTCGCATACGCGGCAGATTGGGCGAACGCAGGACGTATTTACGTCGATCCGTTTCTTCGTTTTCCGTACTACGCAAACAATTTTTTGTTGTTTGATAGCGCGTTTTTTATTTTGACGCTGGACAGATACTTTCAGTTCCTAACCTGGCTTTGCGGGTTGCTTACATGTTTGGGCGTTTTGGCATTTTTCACTCCTGCTGAATTCGAGTCGATCAACGACGATCACCAACGAGCCCGCTTTCCACGTCTGTATCAGTTCTTAATTCCGGTCAGCCTGGCGCTTTCTCCGGTGTTCCTTGCTTATTTGAATAATGGATATGTGGATGTACCCATCGGGCTTTTTGTCCTTGTCCCGGTCCTCTGCGCTTATAAGACCTTTTCGTCGCACCGACGTTTCACCCGGCAACTCGCTATAATTGCAGCCTTTTGTGTGGGTATGAAGCTTACCCTGATCGGCTATCTGCCCTTGTTTGCTGTTTCACTGTTACTCGCGTCGGCACACCAACTGCCCCGACGAGAAATGGCGCTTCTTGTTGTGGCTCTGGTGGCACTCAGTCTCCCCTGGTACGTCCGCAACTTATGGGAAGCTCACGACCCGACTCCGCCGATATTTAATTTGTATTTCAAACACCTGGATCCGATTTTCAACCAAGCCGATGCTGGCGTGTTTTCGACTGGAAAAGAGAGTGACCTTAAAAAGCCACTTCGTTTGCTGCTCCTACCCTTCGAATACTTCATCGGTCCGGGGAAGCCTCCTTTCGGCCGAGATGGCGTATGCGCAACGTTTCTCCTGGTCTATGCGCCCGTCGTTTTTGTACTCGTATTGTTCTGCTCTCGAAAAAAGTGGCACCCGCCAAAAGGACTGGTCTATCTGTCCGTTGCAGCGGCATATCTTGCGTTACCCTGGTTTTACAACGCTGATGGAAGGCATGCGATTCACTGGTATCCAGTGCTCGTGGCATGGGTGGGAGTCGTTATCTCCATTGCGTATCTGCGCGCGCAGAGGCTTGCGAGTTCTCGAAGGGCTCGGTGGACACGCATTGCCACTGCCGCATTCTGCTGCGCTCTTGTCCTGCCGAGTCCAACACAAGCGTCGGTAGCGTTCTATCGGACATATTATGCGGCGACATCTGATTTCGCGCACTTGGGCGGTGACCGAGAGCGTTATCTGGAGAAAAATGTGCCGGGCTACGAGGCGGTCAGGGCAGTCATCAAGACGCTCAAGTCTGAGCACAAGCAGCAGACACACGTGCTTGCACTGCTGATGCCTAATTTTAATTTTTATTTTCGCAAAAACGCAAACATCATCAGCGTGGGCGATTATTTTGGTCCCGCGCGATATGGCGATCTCTATCATGAACTCTACCAAACTGAGGGTTGCCCGTCATACTTCGCTAGACTCAACATTTCAGCAGTGATCGCCCAGCCGGCGCCACGGCCACGGAGCGCTTGGTGGCCGAGATACTACGCAAAACTTCGGGCCCGCCTCAAAGAGTGCGATTACATCGAATACCGGTGTGGAGTGAACACTGCAGTTTTCTTGAAGCGCGATATTAAACCTCACGTGAGCCTCCGCCCGGCTCCCTGAGTATGAGGAAAGAGGGCGTTGGGGTTGCTCCCATATCGTGAAGATTCCATGGCGAAGTGAAATTCGATTGCGGCGTCAAGTCACTATCATAACTTCGCCTTCTTACCGTGAGCGCTTCCATCAGGAAACGAATGCCGCATTTGTCTTCGGGCCTCGTCGCCTTAGGACTGGCAGCGATCATCCTGCTGGCGGCTGAACGAGCGCTGACTCATCTCGAGCACGCCACGATTATTTCCACTGCGCCCGAGAGCTTTCCGCTAAAAAATCAGGGACTTGCCTTTCAACGTGCTGCCGCGCATTCAAAAAACGTGCTGCCCATTTACGGCAGTTCAGAATTATTAAGGCCGCCAGCCCCGGAACGAGGCAATATTTTCTTTCGTACTGCGCCGACTGGTTTCCAACTTTCGCCTGTCGGCACCGGAGGAGCTAACCCGCTGACCATGTTACAAAAGGTCGGCGCGCTAGGTTCAGCGTTGCGGGGCAAGAAACTTGCCATTTCGCTTTCACCGGGATGGTTTTGCACAGCCAAACCAGGTTCCAAGGGCTACAACGCAAACTTTTCCCCAATGGCGGCAACTGAAATGGTTTTTGGCACGGCACTCGATTTCCACCTGAAACGCGAGATCGCTTCGCGGATGCTTCAGTATCCCCGCACACTTGAACAGAGGCCGTTCCTTGAATTTGCCTTGAGGCTTCTGGCATCCGGCCACGGCATCAGCCGCATTGCTTTTTGTGCGATCTGGCCGGCCGGAAAAATCCAGACTGCGTTGTTTGAGTTGGAGGACCATTGGGCCGCACTCCATCACATCCGCAATCAAACGAAGCCCGTCCCTCAGTTGCACGCGGAGGCGATCGATTGGCCGAAGCTAATTGCAAAAGCGAGCCAATCCAGATTCGTTGATGCAGGAAACATCCAGGAGCCTTTGCGTTTCAATAGAAAAATCACTGCGGGTTCACGTGACGTCGGATTTCGCGCGGGCGTCAAGGCTTCGCCGGCGTGGACGGATCTGGACTTAATGTTGCGCTGTCTGACAACTCTGCGCGCCCGGCCATTCATTCTCAGCATGCCGCTAGCCGGAGACTTTTATGATCACGCCGGCGTTTCGCGTTCCGCTCGCGGCGACTATTACGGAAAGCTTCGCGCACTGGTTGAACACTACGATTTTCCACTAGCCGACTTTCAGGAACATGATGAAGACCCGCCTTTTCTCATTCGTCATCAAAGTCATCTCACTGCCAAAGGCTGGGCATATTACGACCAGGCCCTCGATGATTTTTATCACGGGCGTTTGCCGCAAAGTTCGGAATGATTCTTCATCAATCGAAGCACGACTCTGTGAATCTATTTAAAGCATATCACCCACTGCCGATAGTTGTTAGCCTCCCCGGCCGGTCTTGCATGGAATTCAATTGCAGCGCCAAGTGTCGGGAATAGTTTCGAGATACATGGAACGCGCCCAAAGCAGACAAGGGATGCCGCATTTGTTTTCGGGATTGATCGCTTGCTGTTTGGTCGCAGCCGCTTTGGCCGGCACAGAAATGGCAGCGGTTCATCTCGAACAGGTGACTATTCTTTCCACGGCTCCCGAGTTGTTTTCACTCAAAAACCAGGGTCTCGCGTTTCAACGTGCGGCCGCGCGTGCTCCCGACGTGTTGCCGTTGTATGGCAGCTCGGAACTTACAGCCGTTCAAGTGCCGGAGAGGGCACACATTTTTTTTCGCACTGCGCCAACAGGTTTCCAGGTTTCGCCAGTCGGTAAGGGGGGCGCAAACTCATTGATCATGTTACAAAAAGTCGGCGCGCTAGGTGCAGACTTGCGCGGCAAGAAAGTTGCCATCTCCCTTTCGCCCGGGTGGCTTTTGACGCCTGGTAGCTGGTGGTTGGAGTGGTACAGGGGGAATTTTTCGCTGATGGCAGCAAGCGAAATGACATTCGGAACTGCACTTGATTTTGAACTAAAAAGAGACATTGCCTCACGCATGCTGAAGTTTCCGACCACGCTGAAAAGAAGCCCATTTCTTGAATTCGCGTTAAAGCTCCTGGCTTCCGACCGTTGGCCGGATCGGGTTCTTTTCTGCGCACTCTGGCCTGTCGGAAAGGCGCAGACTACCATACTGGAATTGCAGGATCACTTCGCGGCATTGAATTACATTCGCCTTGAGATCAAGCCTGCCCCAACACGTCGGCTAGAGACGCTGGATTGGCCGAAGCTTATTGCGCGTGTTGAGGGAGCCAGGACTACGGATGCAAACAAGGCTGCAATAGCTTCGAGTCTAAAGGAAGAAGCCGGTCAGGGTCATGGTGACGAGAAATTTCGGAATGACATGGATGCGGCGCCGGGGTGGCTCAATTTGGAATTGCTCCTGCGAACGCTCGCAAGGGTTCACGCGCAGCCATTGGTGCTTTGTATGCCAATACCGGGCGAGTTCTTCGATCAGAAAGGAATATCGCGTTCGGCTCGCGAAGATTATTATCTAAAGCTTCGTACGCTGGTGCAAAAATACCATTTCCCGTTGGTTGAATTCGAGGGGCACGATGAGGACCGGGCTTTCCTTTATCTTCACAAGAGTCACCTCACCTCCAAAGGCTGGATTTATTACGATCATGCCCTGGACGATTTCTATCACGGGCGTTTGCCACGAAGCTGATAAGCGATCATCTTTCGTTTGTTAAAGCGGCAGTGCGACGCTCACCATGATAGCCGCGGACTTTTCCGATAAGGTACTACAGCTTCTCGCTTCAGTAGGCGAGACCGATGAGGTACGCACCAACCTCGATCTGCCTCTTTACGAATATCAGGTTCTGGACTCGATGAGAACAGTTCAACTTATCCTGATGATTGAACAGGAATTTGGCTTAAAGATTTCCCCGGCAGAATTCGAGCGCGAGCGCTGGCGCACGCCGCGGGCCGTGATCGCCGATCTGCAGCAGCGCATCCACACGTGAGCTGGTTCGAGAAACATCCCACGCTGCATCGCGTGCTGTTGGTCTTTTACTATCTCGCCGTCATCCTGGCATTGATCGCAATGTACGGCCGCGGGGATTTCAAAACGCCGCCCTTTGTCTATCAGGGCTTCTAGTGAATCTAATCGAAAAAATTGATCACTGGGCGGCAGTGGCGCCGGAGACAGTGGCACACATTAGCGGCGATCGAAGTCTCACATACGGCGACCTGCGCGAGCGCTCGGACACCCTTGCCACGTATCTGGCAGAGCGCTTCGGCGACAATCACAGCCCTGTCGCCGTGCTCGGGCATCGTGAGCCGGAAATCCTGATTGCTTTTCTCGGCGCGGTAAAATCGGGGCGGCCGTACGTGCCGATCGATACCGCTCTGCCGCAACAACGCATCGAAATGATTTTGACGAGTTCGGGAGCAG
>JBLMXD010000117.1:0-5668 GCA_050257575.1 Alphaproteobacteria bacterium
ATATTACCTGGGCCATTATGGATTCGGGCATAGACGCCAAGCATCCGCATTTCTCGAGACACCAAAACGTAGACCCCGTTTCTCCGCTTCACGCAGATTTTACTGATACGTCCAATGTTCCCAAAGGTCGTAACCCTGCCTTAATCGACCGCTTTGGGCACGGCACCCACGTGGCGGGAATAGTAGCGGGCGAGCAGGTTGCAGATGGCACTGCAAGTCAGGCGCAAAAGATGCGTGCGATTACCCGCTCGGTAAAAGGGTACGAAGCGGGAGAAGCTGCTACGGTGGAGACTCACCAAGCGGCACTCGACTTTATCCGCGGCATGGCGCCTCGTTGTGGTCTGGTTAGTTTGAAGGTGCTCGACGATGAAGGCAACGGCGAGGTCAGCAACCTGATTGCGGCAATCGCGCACATCCAGGAAGTAAATGGGCATGGCCGACTAAATCTGATTCACGGGGTCAACATCAGTCTCGGATACGATTTCGATCCGGAATGGTTCGCCTGCGGGCAAAGTCCCTTGTGCGTTGAAGTCAATCGCCTGGTGCGATCAGGCGTGGTGGTCGTGGTGGCCGCAGGCAATACCGGTTACGGCGCGCTAGCGGCGCAGCAGCGGACAACGAATGCCGGGATGCAAGTTACGATCAACGATCCCGGTAACGCGGAACTGGCCATCACTGTGGGCTCGACACATCGCGAAATGCCGCATGTTTACGGCGTTTCGTATTTCTCCTCAAAAGGTCCGACGGGCGATGGAAGAATGAAGCCTGACGTTGTGGCTCCGGGTGAAAAGATCCTCTCGGCCGCTACGGGAAAATTGTTGATGGACCGAGCGGAGGGAAAACAATGCGAATATGTGGAGGACAGCGGGACCAGCATGGCGGCGCCGCATGTCAGTGGAGTTATCGCAGCCTTCCTTTCCGTGCGGCGGGAATTTATTGGCGAACCAGAACGGGTGAAGGAGATTTTTCTTGGCGCAGCTACCGACTTAAAACGGGAGCGCTCTTTTCAAGGCGCGGGATTGATTGATCTTATGCGTGCCATTCAATCTGTGTGAGTAATATCCGATGGAGTTATGAATAACATCGCCGGGATTCCCTATGTAGCCGCGCGCTTTGACAAGGATGGCGCGGCTTTGAACAAACAAGACGTTACTCTCCCCGCCGGCACGACGGATGTCATCGTTGTATCGCATGGCTGGAATGACACTGAGGAACAGGCGGACCGGCTTTATACCGATTTGTTCACCAACTTTGCGGCCGTCGCCTCGGATCAGCTTCAAAAGAAAAAGATCGCAATCATTGGGGTCATCTGGCCGTCCAAAAAATTCACCGATGTCGTTGAAGCTGCTGTTGCAGAACAGGCACGGAGCGGTGGAGCGGCATTTGGAACGAGCTCCGCTGCGGCGGACGGCACGATCAAGGCCAAGCTCGATATCATCGCCACCATGTTCGACAAGAAAGCGGCGAAAAAAATCACGGCTGCAAAGAAACAGATCGCCAAACTGGAAAGTGATCTCGATGCACGGCGAAAATTCGTGGATGATCTGCGCAGTCTGCTCGACGAGAGCGCAGCGAACGAGGAAGACAATTCTGCGCTGTTCTTCAAGCTCGACGGAGCGGTGATGCTGGAGAAATTAAAAATGCCGACTCCTGTAGTTTCTACGACAGGAGGAGGTGGAGGTGCCGCGTCGCTTGGTGCTCGTCCGACAACGGCGCCGGCGGGCGGGGCAGCCGGACTGGGAGACCTTTTTACCGGAATCAAAGCCGGCGCGATTCGGTTCCTGAATTATTTGACCTACTACGAAATGAAGAATCGCGCCGGAACAGTGGGACAGAAAGGCGTGGGACCGATGCTTGATCGATTAGCGGGCAACGTACAGCGAATCCATTTGGTGGGTCACAGCTTTGGCGGTCGTGTTGTGACCGCAGCCGCAGTCGCATCGACGACGGACAAGTTGCAAAGTATGTCGCTTTTGCAGACCGCTTTTTCGCACAACGGTTTTTCGAAATCGATGAACGGATTCTTTCGCAGTGTGGTAGATAGCCAGCGAATTAAGGGTCCAATCCTTGTGACTTACACGCCAAACGATCGTGCTGTAGGCATCGCTTATCCGGTTGCTTCACGGTTGTCTGGCACGGTTGCGTCGGCTCTTGGTGATGCGAACGACAAATTTGGCGGACTCGGCCGAAACGGGGCGCAAAAAATGGAGCCGGGCGAAGTTGTGCTGAACGTTGATCGGCTGCTGGCGGCAGGCGACAGCTATGCCTGGCAGGCTGGCCGCTTTCATAATCTGGAAAGCAGCAAATACATCGTCGATCCAAACGGCGGTGACGCGCACGGCTTTGTCACGGGCAAAGAAGTCGCCTGGGCCATCAGCCGCGTGATGGCGTAGTTTCAACGGAAAAACGGCTGCGTAGAGAGCATCATTCGCATCTAACTTGCCCGATGACTGTGCTTGAGGTCCTTGCATCGACAACGGCCTATTTCCAGAAGCACAATATCGAGAGTCCACGCCTGAATGCGGAACACCTGCTGGCTTACGTATGCGGCCGGCGGCGGATCGAGTTGTATCTGGAGTTCGAACGGGAGTTGGGTGAATCGGAACTTGCGCCGTTGCGTGATTTGGTGAAGCGCCGTGGGAAGGGTGAACCGCTTCAGCATCTGCTCGGCACGGCTGAATTTTGTGGGCACACTTTTCTTTGTGACAATCGTGCGCTGGTGCCGCGACCAGAAACCGAGCAACTCGTTGAACTGCTTATATCAAAGTTCAAATCGGAAATCACAAATGCTCGGATTCTGGATGTTGGAACCGGTAGCGGGGTGATTGCGCTCAGTCTGGCTGCGGAATTTCCCGGAGCCGAGATCGTCGCAGTCGATATTTCTGGACATGCTCTGTCGCTCGCCCGCGAAAATGCCGGGCGCCTGGGCCTATCCGATCGTGTTCGCTTCGTGAAAAGTCATCTTGCTGAAAATGCGGAAGGAGTTTTCGATCTGATTGCAGCAAATCTTCCCTATGTTTCCACGGAACAACGGCAAGCCTTGTCTCTTGAAGTTTTGCACGATCCGGAAGTTGCGCTTTTTGCGGGTGCGCGCGGTGACGAGTTGATGCAGGAGTTGATTGCGCAAGCACCTTCGCGGCTTCGGTCCGGGGGAATATTGGTCATGGAGATCGGAATCGGCCAGAGCGATGCGCTTGTCTCGGCATTGTCTGAAAAGAATTACCGCGACATTTGCACCGAAAAAGATTACTCAGGTGTGATACGTTTTCTGTTCGCGAGGTATGGATAAGATTCTGGTGCACGGTGGTCGCCGGCTTTCCGGTTCAATCAAAGTGAGTGGATCCAAGAATTCCTCACTGCCGATTCTCGCGGCAACATTGCTCACGCGCGACACATGCATCGTGCAGGGAGTGCCTGACCTGAGCGACACGCATTACATGCTGCAAATCCTGATGCACCTCGGCGCGCAGGTGGAACGCGCCAGCGGCACTGTGAGCGTTACAGCGGAGGAGATCAATTCTGTTGCGCCGTATGACATCGTTCGAAAAATGCGCGCATCGGTCTGTGTTCTCGGGCCGTTATTGGGCCGCTGCAAGGAAGCGAAAGTCGCTCTTCCCGGCGGTTGCGTGATCGGGGACCGGCCGATTGATTTGCATCTGAAGGGCTTCGAAGCCCTCGGCACTGCTGTCCGCGTTGAGGGTGGCGACATTAAGGTTTTTGCTCCGAAATTGACCGGAGCAACCATTAACATGCATGGGACATTCGGTCCGACTGTGCTCGGCACGGACAACGTCATGATGGCAGCCGTGCTCGCCGAAGGCACGACCGTCATCGCAGGAGCCGCATGCGAACCCGAGGTCGTGGATCTGGCAAATTTCCTCAACAAAATGGGCGCAAAAATCAAAGGCGCGGGTACGGACCGGATTGTCATCGAAGGGGTGCGTGAATTGCACGGCGCGGAACATCGGGTGATACCGGACCGGATTGAAGCCGGAACGTTTCTTGTAGCAGGCGCCATTGCCGGAGACGGAGTGACGGTTAAACGCGTGGAACCGGAACACGTGCGTGCGGTCACCGATGCGCTGGCGAGATGCGGTTATGCCGTCGATATCGCAGGCGATTCCATTTCGATTCTGCCTAATGGTAGTGCCAATGCGCTGGAAATAGTGACCGAACCATATCCTGGTTTCCCGACGGACATGCAGGCCCAGATGTGTGCTCTGCTTTCGACCAACAGGGGCACGAGCTCCGTGACGGAAAATGTTTTTCCGCAGCGCTACATGCATGTGGCTGAGTTAAAGCGTATGGGAGCGAAGGTCCGGTTGGATGACGCCACCGCGGTGATTGAGGGAGTGGATCGTCTTCTCGGCGCTCCAGTGATGGCCAGCGATTTGCGTGCGTCAGCCGCGCTGGTGCTCGCAGGATTGAAGGCGGACGGAGTGACCGAAGTGAGCCGCGTGTATCATATCGACCGCGGCTACGAGCATTTGGACGAGAAACTACAGGAACTCGGCGCCGAGATCGAGCGGGTGAAGTCAGAGTAAACCGCATATTTTCTTCGTTCTTCTTCTGGCGAGCGGCCAGCCATTGAGCGAAAGTTTGTGTATGGATCAACAATCGCCTCCCGCTCCATCCACTTCATCTGATATTCGAACCTGGTGCGTGTTGTGTCATGCCAGCGCGCTGCTGGGATTATTTTTTCACTTCCTGGGGCACATACTCGGCCCGCTCACCGTCTGGTTGATAAAACGCGGCGACTCGTCCGAGATCGACGCCCACGGAAAGGAATCGCTAAATTTTCAGATCTCGATGCTGATTTACGACGCAATTGCCGCGATCCTTTGCATCATTCTTATCGGGATTCCGATACTGATTGCCCTTTGGGTAATGAACACCGTGCTCGTGATCATCGCTTCGATAAAAGCCGGAGAAGGAAAATTCTATCAATATCCTTTCACGATCCGGTTGATAAAGTAATTGGCGCGGCCATACCGGATCGTAAGAAAGTTACGAGGGTCACTGTTGTAAAGGTGTAACGCTTTAACGAATCACATTCATTTTGTCGCAAGGTCCCGTAGCGTCTTCAAATTCACCACGTCTTCGGCGAGGTCTTCCCCTTTCGGCGTTTCCAGCACCTTCGGGATTTTTCGGAAACGCGGGCTGCGCATGATGAAGCGGAAGGCATCCAAACCAATCCGGCCTTTGCCAATGTGTTCGTGTCGATCGACTCGGGAACCGCACCCGGTCTTTGAATCGTTGACGTGAATCGCTGCGAGACGGTCCCAGCCGACGACATGGTCGAACTCTCGAAATGTTTTTCGCGTCGAGCTTTCGTTGTTGATGTCATAACCTGCGGCGAACAGGTGGGCAGTATCCACGCACACGCACAATCGTTCAGACTCGCGCACGTTCTCGATGATGTGAGCCAGATGCTCGAATCGATGACCGATGCACGAACCCTGGCCGGCCGTGACTTCGAGCGCGATCTTCGTCCTTACTTTCGGAATTGTTCGAAACACGCCGTCGATTGACCTAACGATCTTCTCCAAACCGGCTTCTTCGCCGGCGCCAAGATGCGCCCCGGGGTGCAGTACCAGAAATGGAAGTTCAAGTTGGTCTGCCCGGACAAGTTCCTCGGTAAGCGCGCGCATCGAATTGGCATGAAAAT
>JBLMXD010000118.1:0-4018 GCA_050257575.1 Alphaproteobacteria bacterium
AGGCCATCGAGGTGCACGTTCCAGTACATCCATTTGCTCGGGCCGATCGTTGCCTTCGCTGGATCCTTGGGGCCCTTGCGTATTTCCGCGGCGTCTTTGTCGGAAATCAATCCGCGCTCGATAAGCACGCCGATCTTGTCCTGCAATTCCCGGCCGCTGCCGTTTTGTGCTTTGCTAAGTTCGCACGCCAGCCATTCACGCATTTTCTTGCGCATGAACATGGCGTTGGTGCAGATGTAAACGATGCGCTCCTGGAAGAGCAATCCTTGGACCAGGCTTTCGATATACGGATAAATCAGCGGTTCCCCGCCGCAGATGGAAACCATCGGCGCATCGCACTCCTGCGCCGCCCCCAGACAGTCTTCCAGGCTCATCATGTCCTTGAGAGACGTGGAGTACTCGCGGATTCGCCCACAACCCGTGCAGGTCAAGTTGCAGGTATGCAACGGCTCCAGTTGTAGCACGGTGGCAAATTTCTTCGTGCCGCGCAGTTTGTGTCCGATCACGTAGGCAGCAATTTTTGCCGTGAGCGGGAGAGGAAATCTCATAAAGGCGTGGATTTTAATGAGAGCCGCTCAGGGTGTCAATAACGCGGCCCCATTTGATACTGTGAATCGATCTATGGCAGATCTTTGGATTTACGTGAAGACCTTACGCCATTGATAGTGAACAGCAAAATAAACCTGCGACTACGAGGGATTTCGGTGGTTTAATACACGCAAGTGGGAGTCTAGTAAGATCAAGGAGTCCAAGATTATGAAACGATTACTCTTAGCTGCATTTGCCGTTGGGCTGATCGGCTGCGCAAACCAGCCCGCGCCTCCTCCCGGTCCGGCAGTAACAGGTAGTTACCCCTATTCCCGTTACTCGACCACGGCCGTTGCGTGGGGCTACCGTAACCCGGCATATAAGACCTGGAGCACGGCCCAATTACAGGATCGTCGGCTTCAACTCTACGGAATGAACACGCTAACGCAGACTCACGAAGGCGTTCCTGCCTATATTTATCATGGGCAGCCCACGGCTTCGCAAGATGAGATCAAGGCGATCGAAGTTGAACTAAATTGGCGTTACCAGCACGGCGACAAAAGCGCCGAACTAAAGGAGTTCTGGCCGAGCGTACGCCGACACATCGCCTCGAGTGGCTGTTTGAAACCGGCTCCTGACGCGACGCGGCTGGTTTAGTAGGGACCGCTAAGTTTCTTAAATGATCGAGATCCGATCTTGGATCTCACGCACCGTGCCATCCACGCCGGATCAAACTGACGGCGATCGCGGCAAGGAGGAGCGCAATAATCTTCGAAATGCCGCGCAATCCTTGCCTGCCCATCCACCCGGAAACACGATCAGCATTCCAAAAAGCGATCGCAACCAAGGCGAGATTAACCAGGAGCGAAACCAGCGTAAACATCAGACCCACGGTATCCACTAGGATCAGCAGGGCAGTGAGCAGCGCGGGACCGGCGATGAGCGGCATACCGAGCGGAACGATGCCAAATTCATTACTCGCCTCACGGTCCTGCGATCCGAGGCCAAGCAATTCACGCCCGGCAAGGCCGAGCAGAATAAGGCCGCCGGCGACTTGAAAATCCGCATCCGTGATTCCAAGTGCGTCGAAAATAATCTCGCCCAGAAACATGAACCCGACAGCCACACAGAGGGCGGTAATGATGCCTAGAAGCGCCTGGTGTTTCCGTTGCGCCGGCGAAGCGTTGCCAGCGAGTCCTGCAAATATCGCCACCAGTCCAATTGGGTCGATAGCGACAAAGATCGGGATAAAGGCCAGGAGAAATTTCTGGGTCACCTCTAGTAGGGGAAGGTTGTAACCCGCCTGTTTTCAAACTGCAACTTCGCAAAGTTGCCCTGTTCGATATCCTCAATCTATCCTCAATAACGAGCGCCGCGCCCCGTTAGTTCGATTCATGAAAAAATTGCCTATCCTCGGCTTCCTGTTAACCACCTCGATTTTCGCCAGCAATCTCAAAACCATCGAAGATTTCCAGCCAGCTGCCGCCAAGGGCGATATCATTCTGAGCATTCCTAGTTGGGACCAAACACCCGATGCGATTACAGATTCGACAAAGCGCGCAATCGCTAAAGCAAACGCGACACTCGATAAAATTGCAGGGCAAAACCTCAATGCCGTAACGTTCGACAGCACCGTCGTCGCACTGGATAACTGCCGCGCGGAATTCGATTTGGTAGCAAGCCGGATAGCGCTCATCGCCGAAACGGATTCCGATTCTGCGACACGCGCAGCTGCCGAAACTGCAGTAAAAACGTTCCAGGAATGGAGCGTTGGCTGCGATTATCGCGAGGACGTTTACAAAGCTATCAAAGCCTTCGCGGACACGCATCCGACCCTTTCTGGCGAAGACAAGAAGCTGTTAGACGAAACACTGCGCGATTATCGCCGGGCAGGCATGGAGTTGTCGCCGCAATCCCGAAAACAGGTCGAGCAGTGGCGTCGCGATGTTGCCAGGCTCAGCGCTGATTTCGAAGCGAACATCACGACAGCAAAAGCGCCGGTCGTCTTCACGCGAGCCGAACTTGATGGTTTGCCGGAGGATTTCTTTTCGTCACCGGGAATCAAGATCAATAAGGACTCGTTTCAGGTGATGGCGAACGTGATGTGGCAATACAATACGGTCGAGGAAAACGCCCGAAGCGAAGCTACGCGCAAAAAGCTTTACATCGCCCACGATTCACTGGCCAAAGAACTGAACGTTCCCCTGGTGAATCGAATTCTGGCGCTTCGAAATAAGATTGCACTCCAGTTGCGCTACAAATCGTGGGCCGATTATCAGGCGGAGGTTCGCATGGCAAAGACCGCTGCCAACGCGCGCCACTACATCGAAGAGTTGGTCACAGAAATTCAGCCCAAGTTTGCAGCTGAGCTTGAGACCCTGCAAAAAATGAAAGCCGCGGATACAAAGGATCCAAAAGCCAAAATCCACGTCTGGGATTGGCGCTACTACGCTAACCAACTGACCAAGCAAAAATATAGCGTCGATAGGGAAGCGTTGCGCGCGTTCTTTCCGCTTCAACATACGCTGAGTGGCATGTTCGCAATTTTCGAACGCGTGCTCGGCTTGCGGCTTAGTGAATTAAAACTACCGGTCAAATGGGCGGACGATCTTCGGCTTTACGTCGTTTCGGACGCGGACAGCGGGACACCTCTGGGCCTGTTGTATCTGGATTTGCTTCCACGGGAAGGGAAAGAGAGCGGCGGCGGCGAGTCGGAAATCGTGAATGGCAGGCGGTTGCCCGACGGAAAGTATCAAGCTCCGGTCGCAGCTATCATTCTCAACTTTCCACCGCCAGCCAACAACAAGCCATCACTGCTGAGTCATTCCGAGGTCGAAATCCTCTTTCATGAATTCGGACACGCGCTCCATTGCATTTTGACCCGTGCAAAGTATGGCCGCTTCGCCGGAACACATGTGCCAGTCGATTTCGTGGAAGCGCCATCGCAAATGCTGCAAAACTGGGTTTGGGACAAGAAAGTCCTCGACACGTTTGCAGCCGATTACCGCGACGCTACCAAAAAAATTCCCGGCGAAATCATTCAAAAAATGAACGAAGCGCGGCGTGCGACCGCTGGTTTGTTTTACCGTCGACAGTTCGCCTTCGCTCTGCTCGATCTCGCCCTTCATGGGCCGCATCCAGCAGACAAACCGTACGACTGCCTGGCGATTTCCAATCCAATTCTTGAGCGGATCTTTCTGCCGATAGATCCGCATACAAGCTTCATCTCCAGTTTTCGGGGCTTTGACGGTTATGATGCTGGTTATTACGGATATGCCTGGGCTGACGCAATCGCGGCCGACATGGCAGCCGTCTTCGAAAAAACAAAGGACGGGTACCTCGACAAACAAGCCGGCATGAAATTGCGGCACGAAATTTACGAGCCTGGCGGCTCCCGTGATGTCGCCGTCTCGATCGAGAGATTCCTCGGCCGCAGACAATCAACTGAATCGTTTTCGAAAAAGATCGGCGTGGCATCGCCGAGATAATT
>JBLMXD010000119.1:0-5890 GCA_050257575.1 Alphaproteobacteria bacterium
AAATCGAAGATTAAAGAGCGAAAATCTAAAATCCGATGACCCCCGCGCTGACATTTTTTATCGGCCTTGCCATGCTGGTTCTCTTCGGGTGGTATTTTGCCACCGACCAGGGGCCGCGGAAGCGCATCCTTGCGATGACGTTAGTGCTATTGCTCGTCGTTTTCAGCGTCGCTACGATCTGGCCTCCGCAGAAGAAGATCGCGCTTGGTCTCGATATTCAAGGCGGTACCTCGTTTCTCATTCGGCTGAAACCCGGGGACAAACCAATCACCAAGGGGATGCTCGACCAGGCGGTCGAAGTGATTCGGAAACGTGTCGATTACTTTGGGGGAGGCGAGCCGATAATTAGTCCGGTCGGCACGGATCGGATTTTGGTTCAGATTCCGGGACTAGACACCGCCAAGATTCAAGAGGCGCGAGATCAGCTCTCGCGCGTGGCGAAACTGGAGTTCCGCCTGGTTTACCCTGACAACGGCGAAAAACTGAAGGCGATTGACGAAGGCAAGGACGTTATTCCTCCCGAATACCGTATTGAAAGTCACAAGATACAGCGCGAGGGCGAAAAGCCGATAGAAGAGCGACTGCTTCTAAAGAAGAAGGCAGAGCTTTCGGGGAACCGTGTTTCGAACGCGGGCGCCTCTTACGAAAAAGAGGGTTGGGTGGTTCATTTGCGATTCGATGCGGAAGGCGCCAAAGAATTTGGCAGGATAACAGCGGCCAACATCCATCATCGCTTTGCTATTGTGCTTGACGGGGCCATTCAATCTGCCCCTGTTATTCAGGACGCGATCTACGGCGGCGACGCGCAAATTACGGGAAGGTTCACGGAGGAAGAAGCGCGAAGCCTGGCCAGCGTGCTGGAAAATCCCCTGCAAACTCCGGTAAGTATCGAAGAGGAACGCAGCGTTTCACCGACCCTTGGGCTGGACTCGATCCGGGCAAGTATTCTCGCGGGATTAGTTGGGTTGGCTATCACGATCGTCTGCGTGGCTATTTACTACAAGATCCCGGGGCTAATCGCGAATCTCGCCCTTATTATCAATCTTGTCCTGCTCCTGGGCGCGCTGACCATGTTTCACTTCGTACTCACATTGCCGGGTATTGCAGGCATCATCTTGACAATTGGTCTGTCGGTAGACGCGAACGTGCTGATCTTTGAGCGATTGCGCGAAGAAATGGCGCTAGGGAAGTCTCTCAAGGTCGCGCTTAATACCGCGTACGAGAAAGCGTTCAGCTCGATATTCGATGCAAACGTAACAACACTCATTACTGCCGCGATTCTCTTTTGGAAGGCAACAGGGCCGGTGAAAGGCTTTGCCATCTCACTCTCGCTTGGCATCCTGGCGTCGCTGTTTACCGCCCTGATTGTGGGGCGTAACTGCCTGGGGTGGTTCGTGGACACAGGCCGGCTCAAACGGATCTCGATGCTGCACCTGATTCCGGCGCAAAAAATCAATTTCCTTGGCAAGGGCTTTATCGCGTGCATGTGCTCGCTCGCCCTTTTAGTTGCCGGAGCGACTGCTTTCTATCTTCGCGGGGAGAAAAATTTTGGCGTCGATTTTCGTGGCGGTGACCTCATCACGTTGAGCGCGCCGCGGACGATCAATATCGGACAGGTCCGGCACGCATTGCAACCGCTCGGACTGGCCGATGCCTCTATTCAGGAATCAGCACAAGGCGGTAAGAGTTACATCACGATCCGCACCCCGTTAAACACCAGCGACAAGGTCGAAAAGCAGATCCTGCAGTCGATGCCGGACACCGGATTTAGCGTGGAAGGTTCGGAGCGCGTCGGAGCACTTGTCGGCGGTGAACTCGCCAAGAGTTCGTTGATCGCTCTTGGGCTTGGTATTCTGGGCATCCTGATTTTTGTAACTTTCCGCTTTGAACTTTCGTTTGCTGTCGGGGCGATCGTAGCGCTGTTGCACGACGTGCTTATGACGGTTGGGATATTTGCGCTTCTTGGGCGCGAATTGACCCTAACCATGGTGGGCGCGGTCCTGACTATTGCCGGTTATTCGATCAACGACACGATCGTGGTGTACGACCGTATCCGCGAAGGACTGGCAAGCGGACGACGCGGCACGATCGAGGAGATCATGAATTCGAGCATCAACCAGACGCTCAGCCGTACCATTCTTACCAGCACAGTTACGCTTATTCCGATTCTCTGTTTGTTTTTCTTTGGAGGAGCGGTATTACGCGATTTTTCTCTCGCCATTATCATTGGCGTGGTGGTCGGCACTTATTCGTCGATCTTTATAGCTTCGCCCATCGTGCTGTGGTGGTCGCGTGCACGAGGGCACACTACGAGCTCGCTGCGGCGCGAAGTGATTCAACAAGCGACACCGGCAAGCAGTCCAGTTGCGCGACGATCGTAGTAGATCGCTGGCCCCTGCACCGGGTTTTGTGCAGCAGATGAATTTTCTTGGCAGTTCGTCTCCCAACGCACTTTTCGCGTTTGCTCTCCTTCTTTTTCCGGCGGGTCTGCTGGCTGTCGGTCCTGTCGCGGAAAAGCCACCCGTTCGCCCGCCCGATGCGAATTCACCGGTCTTGATCTGGGACATTGATCTCAAGCTGGCCAGTGCTCTTCCTCGAAACTTCCGAACGACTGATGAGCCCTTGCGTTTAAGCAATGGAGAAGCTTCTCCTTCGACCACTGGATTGAGTGACCTGCGAGCATCAGGCAGTGGTGAATTTACTCCGACAGGTTTGAAGCTCGTGCTCTCGAAAACGCGCGGTCCGGTCACCGTGTTCGATCTCCGGCAGGAGACGCACATCTTTGTAAATGACCTGCCTGTTAGCTGGTATGCGTCACGCGATTGGGCAAACGTCGGTCGAAGTCAGAGCGAAATTGAAGCGGATGAATCGGCACGCGTGCAATCGCTGACGCGTGGGAGCAACATCGATGTTCGGCCCGGCCGTCCTGTCAAACACGGCGACGCGAATTCTGTCGCGCCGCAGCGGGTGGCCGTCGAACGCGCGAGCATCGAACGCGACGTTGTTAAGACCGTCAGCGCCAATTATGTGCGCCTAGCAATTACGGACCATACGCGCCCGCTCGATAACGAGGTGGATCGATTTATTTTCGCCGTCCGCGATCTTCCTGAGAACACGTGGGCGCATTTTCACTGTGAAGCCGGGCTAGGCCGAACGACCACGTTCATGGTGCTGTATGATATGCTGCGAAACGCGAACTGGGTGTCGCTGAAGGACATTGTTCGCCGTCAAAAAATTTTAAGTCATGGTTATGACGTGCTTCAACCGGATGAACCCGGTAACTGGAAGGCGCCTTACGCGGCAGATCGGGCCGCGTTTATTCGAGCATTCTACGCTTATGCTCGAAAGAATCCTAATGGACGACCGCAACTTTGGAGCGAATGGATGAAATCCAGTGCCCATTGACGACGCGCTTGTCGTGCGTTGTTAAACCGTATCGCGCTTTCGTCATTCCTGAAGCATCTCCTGGCACTCTACCATCAGGGAATGCTTGGAGGTACACAAAGTAATGGAGGCGAGGGGAGTTGAACCCCTGTCCTCGCCGCTGTCCGCACAAACATCTACGCGTTTATCCGGCGATAGGTTCTGAGGAGCCAAGCCATGCACCGGCACATTGCCGGCTCCCGAGCGTCCACGAAATCGATTCACAAACCGGCGCGGTCGCCCCGCCGACTTGCCAGCCTGCTGTCCACGTTTTCGCCGTTAGCAGGCGTCACTGCGAAAACGTCGCGGTCAATTAAGCCGCGAGAGCGAGACCTTCGTTGTCTGCGTTTATTTGTTTGGTTCGGTTATTAACGAGGCCAACGAACCATCCTCGACGTGCCGTCTGTGCTTCCAACGATGAGTCGAAGCCAGTACGCCCCCAAAATAATTATACTTGAATAGGTACTCCTGTTTGCGGTCTTATGCAAACAGTCCGAGGCTCATCGGCGAGTTGAATGGCGATCGATATCACATCTGAATCCATGGCTGGAGCGCAGCCGAAACAGGCGGTCGCCTACAAAGAAAAGCAGCCCACGCACTTTTCCGGGTTCTCGACTGCAACCAAGCCTGGCTTGCGCCTACGATTCCGGGTGGCGAATTCGCGTTGGACGCGCCGGAATTTTAGCAGCCGCGCCGGCGAACTTTCTGGAGGGGACGCGATTATTCTTTCCGTTCCGAAGAGTGGGCGCACCTGGTTGCGCGCGTTCCTTTGTGCGTATTTCTGCGAGCGCTTCGGTCTTGAATTTACTTTGCGGCCGGATCGATACCGCGAACCGCGTATTCCCCGGCTAATCTTTTCTCACGATCGCTTCGAGCACCGCACCAAAGGCGATCGCTGGGACAGATTTCGAGGGAAATATCTCGTTCCGCGAAGCGAACTGGGTCGGGCAAAAATCATTCTACTGGCGCGCGATCCACGGGATTGTTTCGTTTCTCTGTATTTACAACTGACAAGGCGCGATCCAAACGCGCCGCGCAAGTTCAGGCACAAGACGGCGAGTCAAATGCTGCGCGACAGAAAGTTCGGCGTGCACGCCATTGTCAACGCAATGAACGATTGGATCACCGAATTCTCCGGACGCGACGATTTTACCCTGGTGCGGTACGAAGCAGTGCGGGCCGCACCGGCCGAACATTTCCGCGATTTGCTCGCTGTCCTTGGTGAAACGCAGCCGGATGCAACGATCTTTCAGAAGGCGCTGGAGTTTTCCAGCTTCGAGAATATGCAAAAGCTGGAGGCCGCCGGAGCATTTGATTCGAACATTCTGCATCCGGGTGATGTACGCGACCCGGAATCGTTCAAGGTGCGGCGCGGCAAGGTGGGCGGTTATCGCGAATACCTGTCAGTGGAGGACCAGCAATTTGCCGCGGCGACAATGGCGAAACTCGACCGGCGATTCGGCTATACGGGCTAGGCTTCCATTTAGTGGTTGGACTGTATCGGCTGGGAAGATCTCAAACCAATGGTTAATCATGTTTATACTCTGTCGGATTCGTTAGGCTAATCCTGAATTCGGCACGAGTCGACGGGTTGTGACCCGCGCGGCGGCTGTTGAAAACCAGCTATGAAAACAAAACTCACCGCGATAACTGGGATGTTTCTGCTTTCGCACTTTGCGGCTGCGCAGGAAAAGACGACGGTTCGATTCGGGCATTTTCCAAACATCACTCATGCGCAGGGCGTAATCGCGCACGCGCTTTCGCGGCAAGGCAAAGGCTGGTTTGAAGAGCGACTCGGACCGAAGGTCGAGATCCAGTGGTTCACTTACAACGCAGGTCCTTCGGCGATGGAGGGGATCTTTGCCAGATCGCTCGATCTGACCTACGTCGGGCCTGGTCCGGCGCTCAACGCGTATTTTAAATCAAACGGTGAAGAAATCCGTGTAATATCCGGTGCAGCCAATGCCGGCGCGGCCTTGCTGGTGAAAGCTGATTCTCCTATCAAAATCGCGGCGGATTTTCGCGGGAAAAGAATTGCCACTCCCCAGCTTGGCAACACACAGGACATTTCTTGCCGAGCGTGGTTAAAAGCCCATGGATTCAAAGTCACGCTTACAGGTGGAGATGTCATGGTAATCCCCACGGCAAATCCTGATCAGCTTTCGCTATTGCAAAAAGGTTCCGTCGACGCCGTCTGGACTGTCGAACCCTGGGTGACGCGGCTCGAACGGGATGCAAAGGCGCGTGTTTTTCTCGAAGACAAGGACACCATCACAACGTGGCTTGTTTCCAGTGTGAAATTCCTGCGTGATCGGCGGGATCTGGCGAAGAAGATTGTAAAAGCGAATGTGGAATTGACGAAATGGATCCAGCTGAATGAAGTAGAAGCGCAGAAGCTATTGGTCGAAGAATTGAAAGCGGAAACGCGAGCTGACTTTTCGCCAGATGCTGTCGCGCAAGCGTGGAA
>JBLMXD010000120.1:0-7250 GCA_050257575.1 Alphaproteobacteria bacterium
ATCGGCTGCCGTCCGGTCGTATGTGTTGGCCCAGATTTGTGAATCGGTGCGAGCATCGATTAACTGCGCCGCAATGCGCAGCTGATCACTCGAGCGCTGCACGGAACCCTCCAGAATGTAAGTGACGCCGAGCTGTTGAGCGATTTCGCGCAAATTGCGTGGAGCACCGCTTTTGTATTGGCGTGCGGTGGTTTGGCTGATGACCCGCAAGTCGGAGACCTTCGCAAGATTGGTCAGGATCTGGTCCTGCACGCCGTCAGCGAAGTACGCGTTCTGTTTATCGTCACTCAAGTTTTCGAAGGGCAGGACGGCGATCGACTTCTGCTCATTTCCTGTCGCCGCCTCGCTGTGTCGAGGCGCTACATTGATCGCGCTATAGCGACCAAGGAAAAACAATCCAACCGACACAATCGCTCCAACAATTACCACGTAGATCCAGGCGCGCTTCTTGTGAGTAGCTGCTGCTGCGTAGTCAACGTGTTCGGTGCGCTTAAGTCCCTCCGGCGTCAGCTCGAATGCCCAGGCTAAACCCAACGCAATCGGCAGGCCCAGTATGATGAGGACCACCAGAAATTGAACGACCCAGTTCGGAACGTTGAAAACAGGCAGCACCTGTGCGAGACCCTGCGCGAGAGCCCACCCCGCGACGATGTACGCGACAGCAACCTTATAAACGTTGCGACGCTTTAATTCGCCAAAGAAGTTCTTCGGGTTCGCCCCGCGGTCTTGTGCCACACGACACCTTCAAGCGATGTGGATTACTGGGCAAGCAGAGCGCTTGCCATCTCACGTTGCTTAGCGCGCTTCCGACTATTTGTTAGGTCCGATCAGCTCGCTGCCGGACAACAACTGCTGGAAATCGGGACGGTCGCGAATCGGATCCCACACAGGATCGATCTTGAGGCGTACGATGGAAATGGTCTCGCCTGCGGGAACCGAGAGAAGTTTTCTCAGATTTTGCACTGCTTCGGTGACGGCACCGGTCTGCGCCTGAATTCCGGCCAGAGCGGCCAGGTTGCCCGAACCCAGCACCGCGTCTTTCTCGAGCGGCAAGAGATCGACTGTTTGCCGGGCGACATTGATCGCATCACTCTTGCGGTTGAGCGCGAGGTAGACCCAACTTAATGCTCTGAGAGAACGAAAGTCATTCGGTTGCTGGCGCAGTCTCGCCTCCAATAGGTCGCGCGCTTTCTCAGCGTCAGATTGTACGCCGCTAACATCGCCGGCCATGACACGAATCCCAGCTTTGGCGGCAAACCGTTGCCATTCGTTGCCCGCTTTGATTGTACCGGTTTCGCATGCCCTTATTGCCGCTTCGAAATCCCGAGCGAGGACAAAAATTTCGCCGCGAGTACCAACTACCATGTCGAACATGCCGGTGTTAGGAAGCAGCAGGTCGTCCGGCGGGAACGTAGCGAGTAATCGCAAAGGCTCCTGTGCGCTCCCGGTTTGATTCAACGAACTAAGCAGCAGCATGCGCATACAGGTGGCTTCGTGCGGATCGATCGTCAGGCCACGCCGGGCCAAGTCTTCTGCTTTCTTCCACATGCGCAGAAAGACATAGGTCTCCGCGAGGCCGGCCATGGTGTAGGAATTTCGCGGGTCGAGCTCGATCGATTTCTTCAACTCGTCCAAAGCGAGATCCCATTTACCCTGGCGCCGATGCACAAAGGCGACAAACGAAAGCGCCAGGGCGTTGTTGGGCTGGAGTTGGAGGGCGCGCTGAAACTCTGTTAAAGCAGGCTCGTATTCGCGAAAGCCATAGTAGTGGAAAAGGCCCACAGCGATATGAGCTTCGGCGAGATCGGGCGCGAGTGTCGCTGCCTGTTTCGCCAATCTACCTGCCTCCATCACTTCCGCTTTGGGCAGCGGATCGATCAGCCAATGACGCCGCAACTGGCAGATCGCCAATTGCGCGATGGCCAGAGCAAAATTGGGATCCCTCGCGATCGCTTCCTTGTACCAGCGCGCTGCCTGGTCGAATGATTCCGACCGGAAATTGCTGTTGGCCACACGCTGCTCGAACTCGCCTTTGAGAAAAAGGTCATAAGCCTGCATGTCTTTCGTCGGCGCTCTCGCTACCGTGTTGGCCTCAGCTGGAGATAGTTTGGCCTTTAGCGAATCGGCAATTTCCTGCGCCACCTCGGTCTGGATCGCGAAGACATCTTTCATATCGCGATCATAAGTCTTCGCCCAGAGATGCGAGTCGGCGCGCGCATCGATCAGCTGCACGTTGACCCGTACCTTGTCCCCGGCTTTCTGCACGCTGCCTTCGAGAATATTGGCCGCTCCGAGCTGTTTGGACACTGTCCTTAGATCTTCCGGCGTGCTCTTGTACTTCGCTGTGGAGGTACGCGAAATCACTTTTAAATCGGCGATGCTCGCCAGCTTGGTCAGGATTTCGTCCTGAATACCCTCAGCGAAGTAAGCAGCACCCTTGTCTTCGCTAAGATTTTCGAATGGCAGGACGGCGATGCTTTTCTCCGGGACCTCCGAACCGATCAGAGTTGGCTCGACCGCGCCTTTTTTCTTGCGAGCAAGTTCGCTCTGCAGCTCATCAGTGATTTGCTTGGTGACCGCGCTCCTGATCGTATCCCCCAGCGAAGGCGCGGCTGTGGCATTCGATTGAGGCCGTATCGCTGACTGGTGCTGGTCGAGCGTGCGAATGATCGCGGGAGCAAAGATCACCGCCACAATGGCAAGTACGAAGACGAGTGCGATGGATAATCCCAGGACAATGAAGATCGCGCGCATGATCGGAGACAGCCCCTTGCGCGGCCCCTTCGGCAGGGCACGAACACTGCCGCGCACGTTTCCAAGTCGCGTCGGCAGCGTAGGATTGCCGATCGTCTCGGCATACAGATTAACTAGTGAGACAACCACTCCATGCTTCACCTCTACGTCGCCCAGTTCATGAAGATACGGCTGCCAGCGACGCTGTTGTGCCAGATCGTCGGCAACGCGTTTACTCACGAGAATGTGACCAGCGTCGCCGCAATCCATCACTCGCTGCGCGATGTTGATTCCTACGCCGGCAATATTTTCGCGCCCATTTGCGTCCTTCACGTGATGGACCGGGCCGCTGTGGATTCCCATCCTCACCGGAAGACTCGGCTGCGCGCGCAAAGCCTGGCTGATCTCAAGAGCGCATTCGACTGGCTCTTCCACGGAACCGGCGAACACCAGCGCCATCCCATCGCCGGTCGGCAAGATAGTAAGCCGCCCCGCTGCTTCGGCTTCGCGCGCCACCTCTGTGCTGCGTACGATCTGATTCAATTCCTGAAGCGCTTCTGATTGTTCGTCGGTCAACAGCTTGGAGTAGCCGACGATGTCCATGAAAAGCACATGCCCGATCTCCAAACGCTTCGCCTTCTGCTCGTCAGCCATAACGGGCGACTCTACTGGCTGAGCACAATGGTCTCTAGCGTATTCTTTTGTACGGAGCGAAGGGACAAACAGGATGTGACTGATTGCGAACTTTATGTTTCAAGGACCAACAAGTGATTCGCGTTCTACTCCCATACCGTGACTTCATGGTAGATCCGAGCTCGGTCAGGCTGATCTGACAAAAGCTTTGATTTGTCTTCGCTCGATTCGTGTGTTTCGTGGGCGACAATTGAACGGAGAATCAAATGGCAAATCAAAGGGCTGAATCGAAACGTCTACTCTCATACGACATCGCGGAATGGGCGTGCTCACTGAAATACGAGCATCTTTCGCCGGAAGCGATTCAAGCCGCGAAATTGTTTTGGTTTGACTCAGTCGGCTGCGCGCTCGGCGGAAGCCAGCAGGAGGATGCCAGAATTTTGTTGAAACATCATCGAGCCATGGGCGGGGGAAATGGAAAGGCCACGGCATTCGTTTCCGGCTTCAAAACCAACCCGGTAGATGCAGCATTCATGAATGGCCACATGATTCGGGCCATGGATTACAACGACATCTATTGGAAAGCCGATCCGTGTCATCCGAGCGATTTGATCGCTGCGCCACTGGCACTCTGTGAAAGCGAAGGGCTTGGCGGCAAAGATCTAATTCTCGCGACGATCATTGCCTACGAAATCGAAATGCGTCTTTGCGAGATTGGGCGTCCTGGTGTGCGTGAATACGGCTGGCATCACGCGACGCTCAGTGCGTTTGCCGCGCCAGTCGCGGCGGGCCGTGTATTGAATCTCACACCAGAACAAATGGTGTCGGCCATGGGCATCAGCGCCGCGCGTACCTTTTGTCCCGGCGCGGTTACTGCCGGCAAGCTAACGAATATGAAAAACACGGTCGATCCGTGGGCCGGACGAATGGGCGCCGAAAGCGCGCTGCTAGCGCGCGAAGGATTTTCCGGGCCTGAGCACATCATCGATGGCAAAGAAGGTTTGTTCGCCGTGTTCCACCACGTGCAATACAAGGGACAACCGGCGAGTTTCGATGGCGAAGGATTAATCAAAGATTTGCCGACATCACCGAAATCGCACTACCGCATCCTCGATTGCGGGATGAAAAGCTTCCCGATTGAAGCGCTCAGCCACGCCCCGCTCACCGCCATGATGAAGGCGATTAAAGAGAACAAGGTCAAGGCCGACGACGTTAAGGAAATCAAAGTAGAAGTGATCGCGCGCGCCGCGGACATTCTTGGCGATCCACACAAGTACCGGCCAGATTCCAAGGAAACGGCCGATCATTCGTTGCCGTATTGCATGGCCGTGGGACTGGTCGATGGAATGGTGACGCCGCTGCAATTCAAGGAGGAACGGGTGCTGGATAAATCGCTGATTCCTATCATGGACAAGGTGAAAGTGGCCGCGAACGAGGAGTTCGAAGCGCTTTTTCCAAAGTTCCAGCCGAGTCGCGTAACCATCACAACGAACGACGGCAAACAGTATTCGACACGCGTCGATGTGCCAAAAGGCGATCCGCGGGATCCGATGACCGAAGAAGAGATCGCAGTAAAATTCACCGCGCTGGGCGGTGATGTGATCGGCAAGGATCAATGCAAGAAGTTGCAGAAGGCCATCATGAGTCTCGAGACCGCCGACAGTCTGGAAGACCTCGTGAAACTAACGATCGCCGAAGACTAAAAGAATCAGGCAAAAATCGCTACCATCACCAGCGTGCGGCTAATTCTCTCGCCAGATTCGCACACTTTAGCCTAAGTCGTGAACAAAGGTCGCTTCTCCGCGAAGAGCATTTTGCTCAACGCAGGGATTCTTTTGGCGGGCGTATGCCTTGGCTTCCTCACATCAGTCCGTCGTGCCTATTGGGGACCTGAAGGTCCGGTTGGGGGCTGGCTCCTACTGGTGCCCTATTCGGGCCTGGTCATCGGGCTGGTGACTGCCCTCCTGTTTGCGCGAGGAATATTCTCCAGGGTCCCGGGTGGAGGCGTGACGCGCTTTGCCATCTGGATTGGACTTGTGATCACGTTTTTAGTCTCGGGCTATTACTCGATGTCAGGGGTCGAGACGTGGTATGAGCAGTGCGCGGCGTTATTTGGCTGGCTGTTAGTCGCGGGTTGCTTCGTCGCCGCGAACTTCACCCCGTCGACTGCCGTAAGGACGCTTGTTACTGCCACACTAGGTCTTGGTAGTGTAGTAGGATGGGTCCAAATAGCAGTTTGGCTGACCGAATATACAAGCAAACAATCTCAACTTGCGGAGAGTAAGATCGCGCACGAGCAGGAAGTGCAGGATCAGCGAGAAGCGGCCTTTCGGGCCCTGGGCAAAGATGCGCCACTCTGGAATTACTTCGGTTACATGTACATCTCGAATGAGCAGCTTCGCAAAGAATGCCATGAAATCATAGCGGGACGCGCGGACCGGGATGAAAAACTCGTCGAGTACCTCGGCAATGAAATACTTGCGAGCGATGCGACCAGGTACATTGCCGAGTTTCATCCAGCTCCAGGACCAGCGCTAGCCCCTGCCTTTGCCGAAAGATCCGATCTGGTCCTATCACGCATCGGGGAAGTAAATCCCGATTCCAATCGACTGAGCGAGCGCTCTTATTCTGACATCGAGGACATCATTCGCGCCGCGACTCGAATTCAGAAGGGTGGCGGCGACCTGACGACTCAAATGCAGGGTTGGCGGAATTATCTCAGGCGGTTCAAAAACACCAGTGAACTAGTGGCGGAAATCGATCAAGCCCTTCCGCAGCCCAACATACATTGAGCTAGTAAGCTCTTGATGCTTACAAGAGCGGTGATCTCTTTCGGCGGTCCACTGCGCCGGAGAGAATTTACCCGGTCCCGCTTTCCTCGCCTGCGCCGAACTGAATCCCCTGAGCCAGAGGAAGCTCGGTGGAAAAATTGATCGTGTTCGTCTGGCGTCGCATGTACTGCTTCCAGCAATCGCTGCCGCTCTCGCGGCCGCCGCCGGTTTGTTTTTCGCCGCCGAATGCCCCGCCGATCTCTGCCCCACTGGTTCCGGTGTTCACGTTGGCGATTCCGCAATCGCTGCCGACCGCACTCACGAACCTTTCCGCTTCCCGCACGTCGTTGGTGAAAACGGATGAAGTCAATCCTTGCGGCACGTCATTGTGAATCGCCATCGCTTCATCAAAATCGCGATACGTCATCAGATAAAGCAGCGGACCGAACGTCTCATGCTTCACAATTTCAAAGTGCGGCTGCGCCGTCGCCAGACACGGCTTCATGTAAGCGTCGCCAGGAACGGTTAGCCGGTCCCCGCCGTAAAGCACTTCGCCCCCTTCCTTTTTCAACCGCTGAATGGACTCCTGCACCATCTCGACAGCGCCTTTGTCGATCAGCGGGCCCATCACAGTTTTGCGATCCAGCGGATTTCCAATCGGCAAACTCTTGTAAGCGCCAAGGAGTTTCTCGCGAACCTTCGACGCAACCGACTCGTGCATGATCACGCGCCGCGTTGAAGTGCAACGCTGACCGGCTGTGCCTACAGCGCCGAAAAAGATCGATTGCACCGCCATGTCGAGATCGGCGCTGGGCGTGACAATGAGCGCGTTGTTGCCGCCGAGTTCCAGAATCGTTCGACCGAGCCGCCCGTTAACAGCTTTGGCGACATTAAATCCCATGTTGGTCGAGCCGGTAGCCGATACCAATGGAATCCGTGGATCATCGGCCAATTTTTGTCCGACCGTTTTACGATCACCGACCAGCAGCGTAAAAATCGCCGGATCCGCGCCGGTTTCGCGACAGACGCGCTCGGCAATTTTTGTGACCGCGATGGCCGTGAGCGGCGTTTTGTCCGACGGTTTCCAAACCGTGGCATCGCCGCAAACGGCAG
>JBLMXD010000121.1:0-4309 GCA_050257575.1 Alphaproteobacteria bacterium
CAAAGTCAGCCGTGGTCATGAGGCAAGGATCGCTTGGTAGAGAAGCATTCGGGCGTAGACGCTCTTTTAAGGCTGGAACACTATCTCAGGGCACAGGCGCTGACAACTTTGGCGGTCCGCCGGGGATTGAGGTGGACCACCCCCGTTCATCGTGTCCGAGGTAGCGGCGATTGACCTCAATCGCCGGATCGCCGCGAAGCCATTCGCGCGTGATGAAACAGATACTGCTGCGCATATCCCCCGTGCTGTCCGAAATACGTTTCTGAGAACTTTCGTAGCCGTTGCGCCGTCATCTTCTTTCGACGCGGCAGGTATTGCTTCCTTAAGACACGCTCGATCCAGACATCGATCGGAAATGCGGACAACCGCTCATACCCAAAGAGCATCACGCAGTTCGCAATCTTCGGCCCCACGCCGGGCAACGCACAGAGCTGTTCTCGGAGCTCGTCGTCCCCGAGTTTTTTCCACGCCTCGAGATCGGCTTCACGGGAGCTGACCAGGCGAGCAGTCGCGTGCAGGTTTTTTGCGCGGTAACCGAGGGCGCATTCGCGCAGCGCTGAGTCCGAAGCTTCTGCAATTCTCCGCGGCGATGGAAACGTGTAAACCACATTGCTGCCGGCTCGCCGTGGTTCACCAAATCGTTTACGAAGCGCGAGGGAAATCTGTCGAATGTGCGCCACCTGTTTCATTGATGAACAGATGAACGTGGCCAGGCACTCCCACTTCGGTTGTCGAATGACACGTAGCCCCCGGCAAAAATCGCGGGCCGCATTCATTACCGGATCTTTCGGGAAGGAATCGCAAATCTCCGCGAGCGGATGATCGAGCGCGAAGTAACACTCCACGATTCCAGAAACCAGTCGCGGCGGCGACTTGGCCATCTCGCCAAAACGAACTCTTAACGATTCACCGTTCTGTTCGACATACACCGCACGATCTCCAATTGTCGCCACAAACCCGGTGCCGGCCTTTTGCCAATGGAACACCTGACCGGAATCCAGCGTCTTCTCCAGATCGAAGTCAGTGGCGCGGATCTTGATCACGTGCGTGAAGATTAGCAACGAACGACGAATGTCTAATGACGAAGCCACATTTGTAGGGCGTTTCTGTGAAATGCCATGGCGCCTGACACAGGCGCCGTACAATTACGCCGTTCCCGTAGCATCGATTACGAGCAGGAGCAGGGACAACGAGCCGATAATCTGTGTTTCATCTGTGTTCATCTGTGGCTAACTATGCCCCGACATGGACGCCCGGCTGGCCATCGATAGCACGGTTTTGCTCCTCTACTTCGCGCTGATTATCTCCATCGGCCTTTACATGGGCCGGAAGGAGGAAAATCTCAAAGACTTCGCGCTCGGTGGTCGCGCGATTCCGTGGTGGGCGGTGCTTGCTTCGATTATCGCAGCCGAAACAAGCGCCGGCACTTTTTTCGGGACACCGGGCGAAGGATTCGCATTGCGCAACTACACCTATCTGCAACTGGCGCTCGGCACGATCCTGGCGCGGATCCTGGTCAGTTACATTTTCATCAAGCCGTACTACGACTACAAAGTCTTTTCGATTTACGAATATCTCACCGCGCGCTTCGGCGTTCCGACGAAAAATGCAGCGTCGGCGATTTTCATGGTCACGCGTCTACTGGCGTCCGGCGCGCGCCTGTACGTAGCGGCGATCGCTCTTGCGCTTGCATATGAAATGATCCGCGGCGTGCAGCCTGGTCAAAGGGAAACGCTTCTCATTTACATCGGCGCAACGGTCGCCATCGTCATTTTGACCGCGATTTACACCACGCTCGGCGGCATCAAGGCCGTCATCTGGACCGATCTCATTCAGGCCTCCATTATGATTGGTAGTGCTCTTGCAGCGCTAGGACTGCTTTACCTCGCGATTCCCGGCGGGTGGAACGAAGTCGTGCAGCGGCACGGCGGATTCGGTATCTCGGATTTCTTCACTACCGGACTCGACCCGGCGAAACACGGCTGGGACAAGATCAAAGGCATGTTCGAAGTGGAATACACAATTTTTGCCGGCCTGATCGGCTCGACCTTCATCACCATGTCCACCCACGGAACCGACCAGGACATGGTGCAACGCATGTTGACCGCGCCGGACGTTCGGCGTAGCCGGCGGTCGCTGATTTTGTCCGGGCTCGCGGACATACCGATCGTGCTGACGTTTCTCACCATCGGTCTTCTGCTCTGGGTGTATTACCAGGCCCATCCCGATCCGACGTTGCCGAAAACGCCTAACGAAACCTTTTGCCATTTTATTCTGTACCAGATGCCGGTCGGCCTGCGCGGACTTTTGATTGCCGGAATCTTTGCCACCGCGATGGGATCGCTCAGCACGGCCATCAACGCGCTGGCGACGAGTTTCACCCGCGATTGGTACGAGCCCTACATCAATCGACAAGCGACATCCGAACAAAGCCTGCGGGCCGTTCGCTGGGCCACGGTGTGGTTCTCGATCCTGATGATCGTGGTCGCATCCGTTACTTCTTATCTTGTAATCGTTCATCCAAGCGTGCGAATCATTCCGATCGTGCTCGGGATTTTCGGTTATACGTACGGCTCGCTGCTCGGCGTTTTTCTGTGTGGAATTTTCACCAAACGCCGCGGCAACGACCGCGGAAACATCATGGCGATGATCATCGGGTTTGTCGTCGTTGCGATCCTGAGTGGTCTGCCGAACAACATCGCCGGCCTGTTCGGCGGCAAACTCTATACCCAGCCGAACTGGCTGCCGGTGATGGAATTTCCATGGTGGATCTGTTTCGGTACAATCACCACGTTTTGCGTGGCGATCCTGTTCCGGACCCGACGTGACCATCATGCCCCGGTCTTGCCGGACGAAACGTGATTCGGCGGTTCACGCGATGGAGACGGTCTGCCCGCAGGCCCTTCTTTCGGCAAACCAGAAATTTGACCCCGAAAGCGTTCGGGGTTGACTCGCAGCTGTCGCTCAATACTCGTAACAGAGTTTTTCACGGAAAACCTTAATCATCGAAATACCATGGCCCACGTTGTGACCGAGAAATGTAACGGATGCAAATTCACCGACTGCGTAGAAGTCTGCCCTGTCGCGTGCTTTTACGAAATGGAAAATCAGGTGGTGATTCATCCCGACGACTGCATCGATTGCATGGCCTGCGTGGAAGTTTGTCCGGTCCACGCGATCTATGCCGATGCGGATGTTCCTGCAGAATACACCAAGGACATCGAGTTCAACTCCGTCGAGGCGAACCAGATTAAGGATTCCGGCGCGGCAGCGATTACCGTCCGGAAAGATCCCCTGCCCGGCGCAAACGACCGAAAAAAAGCTCTGGGCTATTAGGCACGTCGAGTCATCGCGTGCTAAGCTCGGTAATGGAGAAAACGCTTTCGAAGTTCCGAGGGTTCGACGAGGCAGAAAGAGCCGACCGCGATTTCTATAAAAGGCTGACTCCTCAGGAGCGCCTCGAAATTCTCCTCAAACTCCTCAACCATGCCCCTGAGCAACGACTCGAAAGAGTTTATCGCGTTACTAAACTCGCACGGCGTTGAGTACCTGATCGTCGGAGCGCATAGTCTCGCTTTTCATGCGCGCCCGCGTTTCACCGGCGACCTCGATATCCTCATCCGGCCGACAGCGGAGAACGCCACCAAAGTCGTCGCAGTCCTGAACAAATTCGGCTTCGACAACCTCGATGCGAGCGTGTCGGACTTCACCACTCCCGGACAGCTCATTCAACTCGGCCGCGCCCCTAACCGGATAGACTTGCTTACCAGCATCAGTGGCGTCGACGCTGACGACGCATTTGCGATGAAGGTACCAGCTGAGATGGACGCGCTCCCGGTCTTTTTCTTGAGCAAGCCGCTCCTCATCGCAAACAAGCGGGCCGTCGGCCGCCCACAAGATTTAGCCGACTTAGCAGAGCTCGAATAGCAGCAGGGAATCCGAAACTTTCCTCGATTGAAACTCGGTCGCTACCCCCGCTCTTTCGCTGCTACCCTTGCAGCTTCGCCTTGATCACTCGCACGACCCCGTGCTCGCGCCAGCTACCTAGCTGCGTTACCGTCTACCCACGCGATTCCCGATCGCGCCGTGTTCTATCTCGGAAATCCCTTTCCTCGATTCCTCGAACTTCCGGATTTAACCAAATTCGTTGTCGCCCATTCGGTGCATCGGTTAAGTTTGCTTTACTATGAGCAACGATTGCGGATGCGGCGGGTCGGTTCGAGCGCTGGCAGCCTCGGCTGGGATTCAATTCGGTGATCTTCAGGCGGAAGCCTTTCGGCTGCGCGACAAGCTTGGGCCTGACCGCAAG
>JBLMXD010000122.1:0-2781 GCA_050257575.1 Alphaproteobacteria bacterium
TCACCCTCTCTTCCAATTGCGCAGCGGCCGGAAGAATAATATCCCTGATCAACATGGTACAGGGCCTGTTGCATAAACCAGGCAAACGATTGCGGGCCTCGATCGCGAATTTCGTTGCGAATGAGTTCGATCAGAGCGGGGTTGCCAGTTTGGATCGTCAACGCTCAATGCTCAACGCTCAACGCTCAACGCTCAACTGTGCCAAAGGGCATAATTGAGAGTTTGATGTTGGGCGTTGAGCGTTGGGCGTTTGCTGCCTAACTTTGACGAGCTGATACGGCTTTCGCTGTGAGACCGCCGAATACTACATATCTAAGGCCACCGCCGGGCTACCGTTTTCGGCGGCCATGGTATCTCAGGCCGTGGTTTTATATTCCCGTCGCCATTCTGGCGGTTGTGGCGCTCTTCATGACAGTTTTTATCTCGAGCGTCATCTTCGATCTGCAAGCCCAGGCCAACACGTTCGATCTGAACCAGCTCGAGCAGATGGAATCAGCCAGCGTGATTCTGGATCGCAACGGCAAGATATTCGGCCAAATCTATGTGGAAAACCGCGAGACCGTACCCTACGAAAAGTTACCTCCCGATCTCGTCAACGCTGTGATCGCAGTAGAGGACTCAAAATTTTATGAACATCACGGTTATGATTTGCTCGGGATTTTTCGTGCGGCACTCAAGAACCTGACTGCAGGCCATGTCCGACAGGGGGCCAGCACTGTCACGCAACAACTGGCTCGCAACAGTTTTTCGCTCAAGGAGAGGACATATCGCCGGAAGTTGCTGGAGATTTTTCTGGCCAAACGCATCGAAGATCATTTCAGCAAACAAAAGATCATGGAGCTTTACCTGAACCGGATTTATTTCGGTGGAGGGTTATACGGGGCCGAAGCAGCCGCGCGGGGGTACTTCGGCAAGCCCGCGCGTGAAATGACGCTGGCGGAATGCGCTACATTGGCGGGCTTGATCAAGAGCCCAAACCGGTTATCGCCGTGGAACGATCGCGACAATTCCCGGGAAGTGCGCGATTTCGCGCTGGATCGAATGCGCGACCTTGGTTTTATCAGCCGTGAACAATGCGCCGCGGCCAGGGCGCAACAGATCGTGGTCGGGAGCCGGCAGAACGCCCAGGGCCAGACTTACGCAGTCGATTACATCCGTCAGCAAGTGATCGCAGCGGTGGGATGGGACCGCGCAATCAACGAAGGTTATCGCATCCACACAACCGTAGACGTCGATCTCCAAAGAGCAGCAGAGGATTCGCTAAAAGCGCATTTGAACGAGATCGAACAGCATCCCGGTTACAATCACCAGACCTACGCCGAGTACGCAGCGTCGTTTCGCAAAGCCAAAGCGAATGGGAAAATGGCTGAACAACCCGCGCCCGAGTACTTGCAGGGAGCGGTTATTGGGCTCGATAACGCATCCGGCGACATTTTGGTGTTGGTAGGTGGACGCGATTTCGAGCACAACCAGTATGATCGCGCGCTGCAAGCCCGTCGCCCCGCGGGCACGGCGATGCTGCCGTTCGTTTACGCCGCAGCATTTGAGAAAGGGATGTATCCTGGCTCCGTAGTGGAAGATTCACCTCTGGATAATCGGACCGTGATGATAGGCGGCACGACTGGAATTCTCGGAGAATGGGGGCCTGAAAGCGCCGAGAACCGTTACGAAGGCCGAATTACCGCCAGGCAGGCATTGGCGAAGTCGAAGAATGGCGCAACGGTCCGGATTGGTACGGACGCTGGCATCGAAGCGATGTTGCAGCTTTGCTCCGCTGCTGGAATCCGTTCGCCGCTCCGGCCTTATCCGGCAACATTTCTCGGCAGCAGCGAAGTGACCCTGGCCGAACTCGCCCTCGGCTACACGATTTTCCCAAATGGCGGCTGGCGAGCAAGCACACCACACATTCTCGAGCGCATCGAGGAAAAGGACGGAACAGTGGTTTGGGACGCGAAAAAGCAGAGCATCCGCAAGATCGTGATCAAATCTGAGAGCGCTTACGAAGTGCATTCCTGTCTCGTGGATGCGCTTCGATCCGGAACTGGGAAAGCCGCGTACACACAGTTTGGACTGAAAAAGTTTCCCGCGGCTGGCAAAACCGGCACCGCATATGATTTTACCGATGCGCTCTTCGCCGGATACGATTCCAATTTTACATGCGCAGTCTGGACCGGCTTCGATAAACCCCAGAAAATCTATCGGGGCGCGTTCGGACGTGAACTGGCGTTGCCAATCTGGGTTGATGTCATGAATGCCGCCGCCAGGAGTTATCCGCCGAGAGAATTCAAGAAGCCGTCCAATCTAAAGCAGATCGAGATTTGTTCGCGGTCGGGGATGTTGGCTACTGACCAATGTTACGATGCAGTGAAAACCGACAACGGCGATACGATCCAGCATCGTACGACTTACATGGAAATTGCGACAGCCTCCCAAGCACCAACCGAGCCTTGTACCATTCACGGTGAACCCCGGGCGCGTCTCGCTCGCGAATTTGGCTCCAGCGATTTACCGCGGGCAGAACTTGCCGTGAACGTGACTGACGTCACGCCGATCGCCATAAAAAGCCCGACCCTGATAGCTGACAATGACCCCTATAATTCGCTCAAGCCGACATTGAAACCGGAGCCGCCGCCGCTGACGGCCGAAAATCAGAGCACCAACAACTCTGCAGGCGCGAATGAGCTGAATCCGCCTGGTAACACCATAACCGATCCTCAGGTGAGTTCTCACACGACTCAGTCCGTGCCGGAAATTCGAAAGGCGATCCCGGTAGCGCGGATT
>JBLMXD010000123.1:0-6226 GCA_050257575.1 Alphaproteobacteria bacterium
CACCGGCCAGAAGACCGCCAAATCCAATTCCTGCCAGGACAACCGCAAGCATTACCGCGAAGGCAGTCGGCGAGGAGACGACATACAGCCGCAGGAAACGAAACCAAATCACTTCCAGTGCAAGAAAAATCAAACCGGTGCCAAAGCTAACGAAGAGCAAACGCCACGGTGGGCGGTAACTTGCGTCGAAATGCAACGGGAAACTGAAGGAAGAGTCGCTGGCAGTCCGTCCCTGGGGCGGTCTGGAGACCGCCTTGCTCTTCGCAACCAGCAGGGCAATTGCCGCGGCGATACAAACTGCAGACGCTGCCACTAGACTCGTGCCGTAAAGTCCGAACGCGCGAATCAGAAAAGCTTCGCCGAGCACAGCGCCAACCATCGCACCTAATGTGTTCGAGCCATAAAGAAAGCCGATCGCGCGGCGAAAGTCTGTCTGCTGCAAAAGCGGGTCGTCAATCAAAACAGGCAGCGTCAGGCCCATGGCAGTGGTGGGCAAGAGTAGGATCAAAAACGAAACCACAAAGCGCAGACCCAGGAGTATCGGCTGAAAATTCCACAGCATTTGCCAGATGAGCCGCAACCACTCTCCAAGTGCTGGAAGACCGAAAACGATCGTGCAGCCAAGGACCGCGACGATAACCTCGAGCAGGGCATATAAGTAGAGGGGCCGCCATCGGCGGATTTTCGATGACGCACCGAGAGCATTGCCCAAGGCCAACCCCGTCATAAAACTGGAGAGAATCAAAGCTGCCGCCCAGATTGAGTTGCCAAATGCCAGGCCGCTCAATCGCAACCACAGCGTTTCAAAAATGAGCGCACCGACACCGGAGAGAAAAAGAACGCTGCAGAGAATTACTACCCGCAGGCTGTTGGACCCGGTGCGATAAGACGCATCTGTCGTTTGAGACCCGCGACGTGGGTGTGACTTAGTTATCATCCCGCAAGACCGAACCCATCTTCAGCGCGATCGCCCCCGCAACGCCCGCTAGCAGCGATCCGACAATGATGCCTCGCTTGGCTGCGTCAACCAACGCCGGTTCATTGAATGCCAGCATCGCAATAAAGAGTGACATGGTAAAACCGATTCCGGCAAGGCAGGCGTAACCGAGAAGCGACGTCCAGTTCACGGCCGCAGGAAGTCTCGCAATCCCCGACTTCACAGCGATGAACGCCGCAGCCATTATCCCAAGGGACTTACCCAAAACCAATCCTGTCAACACTCCCAGCCCAATTTCCGCATGCTCCATCGACAGGGTTATTCTGACCCCTGCATTCGCAAATGCGAACAGCGGCATCACAAAGAACGCCGAGAAATTGTGCAGGGCATGTTCGAGTCTGAGAATCGGCGCAGTAACTCCCTCGCTCGCACGCTCGAGGGAAAACAATGCTTCCTGTTGTCCCTTGCTGGTCAAAACCAGAAGATCGCCCGTTTCGGTACGGTCGAACCGGTCCAGCAGTGAGCGCGCTTTCTGGGAGAATTCCACGGCGTTTATACGCGTGTGGGTAGGAATCGTGAAGGCGAGAATAACACCGGCCACCGTGGCATGGACTCCGGATTCGTGAACAAAGTACCACAGCACCACTCCGCCTAACAAGTAGGGCCACAGGTGGCGCACGCCGAGGCGGTTGAATCCGATCAGCACAAGCAGCGTTACCGCTGCTCCGCCCAGTGCGCTCCACATGATCGCCTCCGAATAGAAAAGCGAAATGACCAGCACCGCCCCCATGTCGTCTACGATCGCCAACGCAGTCAGCAGCACTTTGGCTCCGATCGGCGCCTGAGGAGCCACCAGGTTGAGCGTGCCTAAGGCAAAGGCGATGTCGGTTGCCATTGGAATGCCCCAGCCGTGCCCGCCCACGCCGTTCCAATTGAACAGTAGATAAATCACCGCGGGCACAATCATTCCGCCGATCGCGCAGGCGATAGGAAGTGCCGCCTGCCGCACCGAAGACAACTCGCCGGCCAGCAATTCTCGTTTTATTTCAAGTCCGACCAGGAGAAAAAACACGGCCATTAGACCATCGTTGATCCAATGGTGCAGACTCAGCGACAGTTCGTGATGGGCGATTCCCAAGCCAAGCGTGGCCTCCCAAAGATGGTCGTATGCGTCAGCCAATGGCGAATTGGCAATAACGAGAGCGGCAAGTCCAAAAAAAAGCAGAACCAATCCGCCAACCGTTTCGGTCCGGAAGAATCTCTGAAAGATCGTCTGCGGAATCTTCTTCAACTGCGCTGCCACGTCGTTCCCTTCAGTAAAATAGATGTGACTCGGTCAGTCCCGCCTTCCGGTCGGGCCTGTCTGGATCGTTGCTTCGGCTCGGGGTGCCAGCCGATCAATATTAGCATCACGGCAAATCCGGCAAGATAAGCGACAATAACAAACCATCCTGCTGTGACCCACGCGACCACGGATTTTGCCTCCGGGAAAATGCTCGAGAGCGCGACGCCAGCCGACGATCCAAACCAAATCATGGAACCGCCAAATCCCACCGTGTAAGCGAGCGGTCCCCAATCGTATCCTCCTTGTTTGAGAGCAAGCGCGGTTAGCGGAATGTTGTCGAACACAGCCGATAAAAAGCCGAGACCAAGCGCCGTCCGCGGAGAAGCAGCGGGCAACTTTTCCACCGGCATCATGGAAGCGATTAGAACAAGCGAGAGCAAAAAAATGGAACTCCTCAGCGTTCGAGGCAAGACTTCCCAGTCAGGGCGGCGCATTCCAACCGAGATCAGGATCGCCGCCCATACCGCAGCGCCGATGAAGGGAAAACTGCCGGCATGCCTTGGAAATTTCGTGTTCACCGTGACATTCGTGGCGAGGGCCAGAATGAGGATCAGCGCGACAATACCGATCCGCGTCCAATCGATCTGAACGTGTTCATGGGTGTGTTTCAGGATTGGCGAATGTCGATGTTGCTTAATCGCCGCGGGAATTCCGAAAACGATGACTGCCACCACCGAGGCTATGATTGCTTCGAAAACCTGACTTGGTGAGACACCCGCGATCCACATCATCGTCGTCGTGGTATCGCCGAGGACGCTCCAGGAACCGCCAGCGTTGGAGGCAGCCACAATTGCCGCCAAATAACCGATATGCACTTTGGCACGAAAAAGTTGGTGCGCCATCGCGCCGCCAATCAACGCCGCAGCGATGTTGTCGAGAAAACTCGAAAGCGCCCAGACCAGCACCAGCAGAACGAACGCGCCTTTCCAGTCGTCGGGAAGAAATTTCGGCAACGCCACCGGCAGATGACTTTTCTCGAAATGGCGTGATAACAACGCGAAACCCATTAGGAGACACAGAAGATTGATAAGCACGACCCATTCATGATCGACGTGAGAAATGAATCCAATCACGCCATCACCGGTCTTGAACCCGGTAAACACGATCTTGTAAGTCGAGACCGTAACTAACCCCATCAGTGCCACACGCATGGTGTGACGATGAAAAATCGCCACGCCTGCCAGGGTCAGGCCAAACAAGATGAATTCGACCGGAATACCGAATATGCTGGGAGCTTGCGGTGTCATTGCAATGGCGCGTAAGCTAACGGCCAATGCCCGACGCTCAACGCGCAATTAGCTATCCATTTTAAATCGTTGGATCGAAAAATCCGATGCAACGGTGTAAACACGCGGCAAATCAGTCTCCCTAACACATGTTCACCGGACTAATCGAAGAAGTCGGTCAGGTTGCGGCACTACGCGTGACGGATCGTGGAACAGAGCTACAAATTGCTGCACCGCGCACCGCGGGAGAGGCGAAAAAAGGCGACAGCATCGCAGTAAGTGGCTGCTGTTTGACACTTACGTCACGCCGCGGTGACAGGCTCACCTTCGATTTGTTGCAGGAAACAATTGCTCGCACGAATCTTAACAACCTGGGACAGAACAGTCGGGTAAATCTGGAGCGAGCTTTACGGGCCAACGGCCGCCTCGGCGGTCATTTTGTTCAAGGGCATATTGATTGTGTTTCGCCCATTATCGGGTTCGAGAGGAAAGCCACAGACTTCAGATTGGAAATCGAATTGCCAGGCGAACTAGCGCATTATGTCGCTCCGAAAGGTTCCATCGCTGTCAATGGAATCAGCCTCACTGTTGCCGAGGTTCTTCCGACCAGTTTTATTGCATGGATCATCCCCTATACCAAACGACATACGAATCTGGACCGGGCAAAAAGCGGCGATCTCGTAAATCTCGAGTTCGATATTCTCGCCAAGTATGTCGAGAGAATGATTGCGCCGTTCGAGATCAAAAAATGATGGCGCTTCGCTGGGTCAGGCGCCGTGCTCGGCTAGTCGGGGTAATTACGTCGAGCACCGATCTGGACCGCGCGGTGCGCATGCGCCGACCCCCAGACCTGTTTGAGATTCGCCTGGATTGTCTGACAGAGGCGCTTGATCAACTACAAAATAAGTTACCAAGGCTACGCGCACCACTGATCATCACAGCGCGACACCCACACGAAGGCGGTGCCGGAAAATTGTCGACGCGGCAACGTCGCGATTTGCTCGCCGGATTTTTAGATCACGCCGACTATCTCGACGTTGAATTGCGCTCAGCCCGTCCGCTACAGCGCTTGCTGGCAATTGCGGAGAGGAAAAAAGTTGGACGAATCATTTCGTTCCACGACTTCAAATCAACGCCAAGCGCGAAAGTGTTGGCAGTCAAAGAACGAGCCGCGAGAGCGCATCGCGCAGATATTTTCAAAGTCGCGACCCGCACTGACACACCAATGGAACTAGGACGCTTGCTCGATTTCACAACAAACAAACGTACGGATCTTCCTCTTGCTGTTATGGGCATCGGCAAACTCGGCGCAGTCTCGCGTGTCGCGCTGGCGCGAGCCGGTTCCTCGCTTGTTTACGGTTCGCTCAGCATGGGCGGCGACATCGAAGGGCAACTTTCACTCGAAGAACTTTGGGCGCTGGGAATCGGAGCGGTGGCGAAGAATTAATGACAGGACTTCTCCGGGGATGCTTTTTCCTCTGGGCGATGCGTATATCCTGTAGGAGGAACCTGTAAATCATGTCGTCATCTGTTCGTTTGCCCAAACAGCTTCCCGTCATGCCGCTCCCGGGTGCGGTCCTCTTTCCGCACGCCTTATTGCCGCTCTACATTTTTGAGCCCCGATATCGGCAGATGCTGCAGCACGCGCTTCAAAAACACCGGATGTTTTGCGTGACCCTGATCAAACCGAGCTGCCCAGATTGGCATGCATCGGAGGATTTCTTCCATCTTGCGACCGCCGGATTGATTCGCGCCTGTGTCGGTCGTAGCGATGGCACCTCAAATTTGATCCTGCAGGGTTTGCAACGTGTGCGCTTTACCGGTTTCGAAGAGGAAAAGCCTTTCCCGATTGCGAGCATCGACGCCGTCGAATCGAACGATCCAACTACCGTCGAGACGGAGGCTCTCGGGACAAAAGTCGTTGAGTTGTACGGCCACTTGAAGCGCGATCGCCGTCAACTGCCGGCGAAACTGGACCGGTATCTTTCGGAGTTGCGTGATTTGGAGATGCTGGCCGACTTGATGGCGTCGACGTTCGTGAACGATCCGCTGCGCCGGCAACGTTTACTGGAAGAACACTCCCTCAATCAGCGTCTCCGTTTTCTGATCAGATATTTGCGCGACGAGATCGGTGACGCTGCCGCGTAGGTAGAGGCGATTGACCTCAATCGCCTGCTCATCTCGGGATCACATCCGCAATGGCGGTTCGCCTGAACCGCCCCTACCTTTCGATACGCCTGTATTCCTCCATCAAATATCGGTCTGTCATTCCCGCGACGTAATCGCAGACTGTGCGGTGGAAACCCTCTTTTTCGATTCGCCGCATGGCGGTCTCACCAAGTTGATCAGGATCCGCAAGGTACGCTTCAAAAACCCGTCGCAGCATCTCGCACGCCTGCCGATTCACTTCCGCCACGCGCGGATGGTAATAGACGTTCTGATACAGGAATTTTCGGAGCGCTCTATTCGCCTCCGCCAATTCACTACCATACCGAATCAGCGGTGCTCTTTGACGACGCACGTCGTCAGCGGTTTGCACACCGGATTGAGCAATCGAGGCGGCACTGGTCGCAACCAGATCGTGCACCTCGCGATCGATGATGTCGCGAATGATCAACTTGTGCATCTCGGGTTCAAGCGCGCCCTTGTAACGCGAAAGAACTGCGCGATGACTGGCGTTCCAGATTTCATTCTCTTCCAATTGCGCCGGGCTCAAAA
>JBLMXD010000124.1:0-6737 GCA_050257575.1 Alphaproteobacteria bacterium
TTGATTCGATAAACGACCCGGGAAACTCCAAACAATTCCAGAAGCTCGCCAAACAACGGAACGCGCTCGACATCGACGCCGAGGACTGAATGGCCGAGATTCTTGAGGATGAACAGGAAGAATCCGCCGCCACATCCTAGATCAAGCACGTGTTTCGGTGCTGAGCGATGAAGATTCAAATCCTGCACCCGCTCACGATTCAGTTTCAACCACGGCTCAATGTTCGCGTATTTGGCGTAACCAGCAGTTGAGTTCGCGTATCGCTGCTGGATTTCATGGGCCCGTTTCCGATCCACTTGCGCCAGCATCGGTCCAAGCGGTATGGGGAAAATCGAGCGTTGTGCCCTGCGCCAGCCGCGCCGATACGTCAGCGGCTCGGTAAATTTGAGGATCTTCCGGGAAATTTTCATTTCGAAAATCGATGAACTGTAGGGCAACCGCTCCAGTTGCCAACTATGGCTGTAGCCGCCTCGCTGCGTCGAAGCGTATGCCAGAGGCACGGCGACGGAGCGCCGTGGCTACATCGCATCCCTGATCTCCCGTAAGAGGTGCGGTCCGTGGTAAACAAGTCCGGTGTAGAGCTGGACCAGTTGCGCACCTGCCTCAAATTTCTCCCGTGCGGATTCTCCGTCGCAGATGCCGCCCGAAGCAATTACAGGAATTACAGATTGCGCGGCAATTTCGCGGACGAATGCGGTGGCCTTCTCTCGCAGTGGCGCGCCACTCAAGCCGCCTTCATGATCTTCATTTGGTAGAATTGACGAATGATCGAGCGTGGTGTTTGTCGCAATGATTCCAGCCACGTTGTGCTCTTCGCAGATTGTTACGATTTTTTTCAGCTCCGTCGCCGGCAAATCCGGTGAAATTTTTACCATCACCGGCTTTGAAGCCGTTTCGGCTTCATTGCTGATGGCTTGGAGTAATTGCGAAAGCTTTTGAGGTTCCTGCAGCTCGCGTAAGCCCGGTGTGTTTGGCGAGCTGATATTCAGTGTGATGTAATCGGCAAAATCCCGAAGCAATCGAAACGAGTAAAGATAATCGTCTATCGCTGCTTCGAGGGGCGTTGCGCGCGACTTGCCAATGTTGATTCCGACCGGAACGGCCGGCCATCGTCCGCTCTGACGCAGCGCCTGTAGCCGGTGCGCAATTGCGTCGGCGCCATCGTTGTTAAAACCGAGACGATTGATCAACGCTTGTTGCCCGGGCAACCGGAAAATGCGTGGCTTGGGATTTCCCGGCTGCGCTTTCGCAGTCACGGTCCCGATCTCGATGAAGCCGAACCCGAGCGCTGCCCACGCTGGAAGAGCGACACCGTTCTTATCGAGGCCGGCGGCAAGTCCTATTGGGTTCGGAAAACTGAGACCAAACAGTGTTTTGGATTTGGACAGCGGCTGAAAAGACTTCAGTGCGCGCAACGCCAGATCGAACTGCGACGCCCGGCGGAGCAAACCAAGGGCAAAATGATGTGCAGTCTCGGCATCGAGCGAAAACAACAACGGCCTAACGAATCGCTCGTAGCCGTTCTTCATTTGTCCTGATGCTTCAACGCTTCGAGAAGGTAACTCTTATTTGCCGATGCAAAACTGGCTGAAAACGGAATCGAGGATCTGCTCCACGTCCACCACGCCAATAACTTCGCCAACTGCACGCAGCGCCTCGTCGAGATCAACCGCAACGTACTCTCCCGACAGACCCTCGCCGAGTGCTGTTCGCGCCCGATCACAGCATTCTAACGCGCTGCGGAGACAATCGCGATGACGAGTATTGATGGCGATCGTGCTTTCCGGTCGCAGATTTTGCCGACGAATGTGCGTGAGGATTTCCTTTTGCAGTTGTGGCAAGCCTTCTCCCGTTGCGCACGAGATCCGCAATGCTGGAAAATTCTTCCAGTCATTGTTTTCCGGTAAATCGCTCTTATTCAGGACAACAATTTCATTTGGATTGCTTTCCGCTCCGTTGAAATGTGCGGGTTTCGCCGCATTGCGGTCGGCAATGTGCAAACGCAAATCTGCGAGTTGCAGCGATTTTTCCGTGCGCGCGATCCCTTCGCGTTCCAAGTCGCTTTCCGAAGCGCGCAAACCCGCAGTGTCGAGCAACCGGATTGGCACACCCTCCAAATTCACAGTTTCTTCGATTGTATCTCGCGTAGTGCCGTGGGTGTCGCTCACGATGACGCGATCGTAACCAAGCAAACGATTCAGCAGACTCGATTTGCCGGCATTCGTCGCTCCGTAAATAACGACGCGCACGCCTTCGCGCAGGACACGTCCTTGATCGGCGGTTGCAAGCAACGTCGCAATTTCTTCGCGGACGGAATCTAGCCGGGCACAGAGCGTTTCCCCCTCCACGGGCTCGATGCCTTCCTCCGGGAAATCGATTGAGGCGTTGATATGCGCGAGGAGCCCGATCAATTGGTCGCGGATCTTGCGGATCTCATCGCCCAGGCGTCCCTCGAGTTGTTCGGTGGCAGAGCGAAGCGCTAGATCGGTCCTGGCGCGGATCAAATCGATCACAGCCTCGGCCTGGGTGAGGTCCATTTTGCCGTTGAGAAAGGCGCGTTCCGTGAATTCGCCGGCACGCGCGGCCCTTGCCCCCGCACGCAGACACGCTTCCAGAACCTTCGCGGAAACCAGTGTGCCGCCATGACAACTTATCTCCACCAAATCTTCACCAGTGTAACTCGCTGGCGCGCGGTGGACTGAGACCACGGCTTGATCGATCAGTTCATTCCCGGTGTTGAAGATTTCACCAAGATGCTGGACATGCGACGCAAATTGCGACGGCGGTTCTTTTCCGCGAAAAATCTTGCCGGCGATTTCGATCGCGTTTCCGCCGGAGATACGAACGAGTGCAATAGCCCCTTCACCAGGCGGCGTAGAGATAGCGGCAATGGTGTCGGAAACAGTCATGGCTCTGGAAGGCAATTGTAGGGCAACCGCTTCGGTTGCCAAATGCGGTGGCCGGGGTTTGGTCCGGACGCCTCAGCGCGGCGTCCCTACCTTTAGTGGCAGAGCACTTCGCGCAATGCGGCAATTAATTGCTTATTCTCGTGCATTGTGCCCACCGAAATGCGTACCCAATCGGGCAAACCGTAGCCTTTGAGCGGCCGCACGATGATCTTTCGTCGCAGCAATTTCTGGAATACGGCAGGCCCATCGCCAACGTTTACCATCAGGAAATTCGCCACGGCTGGCACAAATGGAATTTGCAGTTCGACAAGTTTCTCCTGCAAAAAAGCCCGGCCTTCGTCCACAACGCGTTTGGTTCTGCGCAGATGCGGTTCATCATTGAGGGCCGCAAGCGCGCCGGCGTGGGCGATGCTGTTCACGTTGAAGGGTTGCCTGGTCTTGTGAAGCACCTGGATCATCTCGGGAGGAGCGATGGCGTAGCCGATTCGCAACCCGGCAAGGCCATGAATTTTCGAAAACGTCCGCAGCACAACCACGTTTCGTTCGTTGCGAACGAATTGAATCGTATCAGGCGGATCATCCAGAAACTCAAAATAAGCCTCGTCAAAGACGACAGTAATATTGGCCGGGACCCGCGACATGAAATGATCGATCGCAAGCTGCGAAACCAATGTGCCGGTGGGATTATTGGGGTTCGGAATGAAAATTAGCCGTGTCTTTGGCGTGATGGCCTCCAATGCTGCATTCAAGTTCTGCTGATAATCAGGGCTTGGCGTCTCAATCGTGCGCACGCTGAAGGCGGTGGCGAGCAACTTATAAACAATAAAAGCGTACTGACATGTGATCACGTCATCGCCTGGATTCAGAAATGCGTGACCCAGGAATTCGATTATTTCATTCGATCCATTGCCGAGGATCACGCTTCCCGGTTTCAGCCCAAGTTTCCTGGCGATTGCCCGGCACAAATAGAATCCGCTTCCATCGGGATACAGATGCGCCTTCGACATCGCTGCCCGCATTGCCCGAACGGCCTTGGGGGAAGGGCCAAGCGGATTTTCGTTTGAGGCCAGCTTGACGATTTCGTCCGGATCGATGCCTAGCTCACGCGCGGTCTCCTCGACCGGCTTTCCCGGTTCGTAGACGACGAGATCTCGTAATTGCGGATTTGCGAGATCCCAGATCGAGGTCATGTGCGAGAGATTAAATGCAACTGATAGAGTTTCCAATTGATGTCTTCTCTTGCTCCTGTGCTTGCTCGTAAGCATGCTCGCCTTCCGAGGACCCCACGCTGGATGAATACAAGTACTGGCAGAAAGAACGCGAACGCGCTTTCAGTCGCTTATCATATTGCAGTTTTGACCGTGGCGATTCTACTGCCGATCGCCTTAACGAGTTGCGGCAAGAAAGGCCAAAATGGCGAAACGCAAACCGTTCAAAAAGGCGAGGACGATTTTCTCGACAAGGACGCGAAACCGGATGAACGCAGATATCTCCTGGCGGCCAAACCATTTTTTGTTGCCGTGGCCAATCGAAAATACGCGGAGGCGTACGCGCTCCTTTCCAGCCACGCCCGGGCGCGCATGTCGCTCATCCAGTTTAAGCCCGCTCAGCAGGATACCGATTTTCAACAGAACGAATTGAATCCGTTTGCCAATGTAACCGCGGAACAATTCGCTTACCTGATGCAATACGTCGAAACGGCGCACGGCGCGCCGCGCGCACCCAAGATGCTGGCCGTATTTTCGACTGACCCTGATGTTTTGAGCCGGCGCAGTAAAGAACAGTTCGGTGCGGTGGACTCGATGTTTGCCATTGGCGCTATGCCTGATTGGGTCCCCGCGGATATCCGGCGGGCGAGTTTGCGCGGGCAGGTTCACACGGAACTGTCGCCGCAGGAACTTGAAAGGGTGGCTGCGACGGAGGGAATTACAGTGGATGAATTGAAAAAAAGCCCGGACTTCGACCCGTATTTTAATCTCAAAATCGTCCTCGTCGAAGAAGAGGGCCAACTGAAGATCGGCTATTTCGAATTCCTGCCGCCGTCGATGATGGACTGACGCTGATAGTCGCGGCGCAGCATCAGTTAGAGCGCGAGCACGCGGCATCGCTGCGCTGCACGTGGTGGGAATTGGTCTGATCAGCGAACTCTTTGCCCGATCGAATGAGCCAGCCCAGGCGTCTCGCTGGAGGATTGCGATGCCATGTCCTTTGGCATGGGAGTGCTCTCGGGAGAGATCGATCTGAAATATGAGGGAGTGTCCTACATCGAAATTAGGCGCCGTCCTACGTGTAAATGATTCGATATTCTCTATCGAGCATCAGAGACTATCACCGCTTACGTGATCCACTGTCTCAACGCAGCTTTCTGCCGGACCGCAACTTCGTGTGCTAAACCTCTGCTGAGAGGTCGCCCTGGCACCATCTGCTTGGCCTAACAAACTCCTTAGAATCCTGAACTGATAAAACAAATGAAAACAACAACAACCATAACTATATACCTCACAGTCGCTGTGCTCGTTCTAGCCTGTTTTGGGCTTTTGCCACGAGCGCGTGCCATCAGTCCACCGCCCGACGGGTGTTATCCCAACTATACGACAGCGGAAGGGTGCAATGCGCTTAGCCTCCTCAGTAGTGGCGCGGGAAATACAGGCCTCGGTTGGTATGCGCTCTTTTCAGATACCACCGGGAACTTCAACACGAGTGTTGGTGGAGGAGCGCTGTCTATGAACAACGGGGACTCCAACACTGCGGTGGGCGCAGCAGCGCTTTTGCTGAATACGACCGGCACATCGAACACAGCTGTTGGAACTGACGCGCTGGTTCATAACGACGTCGGTGCCGGAAATACGGCAAGTGGCGCATTCGCTCTTTTCGGTAACACTAGCGGAGGCGGCAACACTGCCGACGGTAATTTCGCTCTCGAGAACAATACCACCGGCGAGCATAACACGGCCACCGGAGGGAGCGCGCTCCTTGAGAACACAACGGGCAGCTTCAACACGGCCAACGGTTTTGAAGCACTCTTCGGCAACACCACTGGCGTCGAAAACACAGCTAATGGCGCCGGCGCGCTCGCTAGCAACTCCACCGGTCACGATAATACGGCTAGCGGGGCTAATACGCTTCTCCACAATACGGTCGGCGCTGAGAACACTGCTACGGGCAGCGGAGCGCTGTTTAGCAATACTACCGCTAATGGCAACACTGCCACCGGCACTATCGCACTCTTTAGCAACACCACTGGTTTCGACAACACTGCTACCGGCGCTGTGGCGCTCACGAGCAACACCGAAGGTTTCCAGAATACTGCTACGGGCGGCGCAGCCCTGCAATCCAACACCACCGGCAACAACAACACGGCCGATGGCGCCGGCGCGCTCAATGCCAATATCACTGGCCAGGCGAACACGGCGGTAGGCCTTGATGCACTCGAGAGCAGTAACGGCGACGACAACACAGCTGTTGGCTTTGAAGCGCTCTTCGCAGATACCAGCGGCAGCAGTAACACAGCCGTTGGTGACGGGGCTCTCAATGGGGTAACGGCCGGAGGCGGAAACACAGCGCTGGGTCGCTTTGCCGGTACCAATGTCACCACCGCCAATAACGTTATCTGTATCGGCAGTGGCGTCGCAGGTACGAATGTCAGCGGCACAACCTATATCGCTGGCATTTTTGGGGCCACAACACAACTCGCTGGCACACCCGTCGTGATTGATTCAAACGGTCAACTCGGGACCATGAGTTCGTCGCGCCGGTTTAAGAAAGAGGTTAAGCCGATGAATCAAGCCAGCGAGGCCATCCTCTCTCTCAAGCCGGTGACCTTCCGAT
>JBLMXD010000125.1:0-5108 GCA_050257575.1 Alphaproteobacteria bacterium
CGTGACTGCCTTTCCAGTTGGCGCTGCAGAAGCATGACGAAACCGTTCCTGAACGTCTTTAGGCAGTTCAACGAAATAGATTTTAGAAATTCCCGTTTTGGTCTTGATCACGATCCCGTCCGCTTCAACCCGACTGATCGTAGCGTCTTTGTATATCTTGCCGTCGATCGTTTTGAAGTCCTCAGCCGCCACGAGCGATGCCAACAGAACTGCCAAGAGTGCGAGCGTAGTTGCCCAGCAGTTCACGCGGCAGATTCTGCTCTTCTTGCTCTCCACATCGCAACTAAAAACTGATAAAAACGTGGCTCGGTAAACCGCGTCCTATTCGTCTTACTCAACAGATCGTTCGACCCCCCGGAATCAATGACTGAGACGCAGCCCAAGCCCCATCCCGCTTTGCTGAATCTATCCGCAATGATTTCCCAGTATTTCATGAATCCGACATCTTTAGTCTCTGTTCTGAGTCGTTTGCGGCGCAGGTTTGCTCAGTTCCAGCTGGGCGCTCACTTTTTGCAGACTGGCGGTAAGCGCTTCGATCTGCTTTTGCTGACGTGCAATAGCCGCCTCAAAATCTTTACGCTGTTGCTCAACTTTGCGATGTTCTTTGAGGAACTCGTTGAGCAGCATCGCGTTGACCGCCTCATACCGCACGGTCTCGGGCTTTCCCCCCTTGTCGCGGGTAATCAAGTCAGGACTGATCTCAGCCACTTCCTCAGCGATCAACCCAAAAGAGAGAGCCTGCGAGCGATCCACATTCTTCTTGTAGCGGAAGGTGACCGGTTTCAACCCAAAGAGCGTTTCACTGGCTTGACCCATCGGCTTGATCTCCTCCTTGTGACGGCGGGAGGAGGATAGCGTCCCAATTTTGTTGTCGGAATTGACATAGACCGCTCGACCGCTGGCGACAGAATCGAAAACGTTGCTAATCCAGGTGGTGTCGCTGGCGCCAGCAACGCCGAGGGCATTGTAGCCGATACAGACATTGCCACTGCCGATGGTGAGATTGGATCCGGCCGAATCGCCCAATGCCGTATTGCTGCTGCCAGTGGTGTTTTGCACTAGCGCGCTTGCGCCGGTGGCCACGTTGAAGTTGCCAGTAGTGTTGGTAAATAGCGCGTTCAGGCCGTTGGCCACGTTGCCGATGCCAGTAGTGTTGGCAAAGAGCGCGCTATCACCGTTGGCCACGTTGAAGTTGCCAATATTGTTGGAATAGAGCGCGAACAGGCCGTAGGCCACGTTCCTGAGGCCAGTGGTGTTGTAATAAAGCGCGCTTGTGCCGGTGGCCACGTTGAAGCTGCCAGTGGTGTTGGCAAAAAGCGCGCTATCGCCGGTGGCCACGTTGAAGTTGCCAGCGGTGTTGCTAAAGAGCACGAACGCACCGACCGCAGTGTTCGACGCGCCATCCGCATTATAGACTAACGCGTCGGTTCCAATCGCCGTGTTTGCTGAACCGGTGGTGTTAAGCAAAAGCGCCGCTGCGCCCATTGCAGTATTGGAATCCGCGTTGTTAAGAGCTAGCGCTCCGCCCCCAACGGCGGTATTGAAGCTGCCCGTGGTATTCGAAGAGAGCGAATACCAACCAACTCCAGTGTTTCCCAGGCCGGAAGTCAGGAGAGTCAGCGCATGGCACCCTTCGGCTGTCGTGTAATTTGGATAGCAACCATCCGGCGGCGGGCTAATCGCTCTCGTTTGCGGCAAAAACGCAAAGCAGGCGAGCGCGGTTCCAAAGAGAAATACTAGAATTCTCTGTTTTTGTTCATTCAATGGATTCATGATGCTTCTTCCTTTTCCTTCCCCCGCTAAATTGATTGTGGAATTGTGGGGGACGCTGGAAGAGGCGAAGAACCCAGCGGGGGAAAATCCTTCCGCCCGATTCAGACCCGACTAACGATACAGAGTGTTGAGAAAATCTCATCTGCTCGTCAAGCATAATCGCCGCCGTTGTCGATTATTGGTTAGCATTGTTCACTCAATAGGTGGATACAAACCGCCTTTTCGAATTCCAAAAAAACGCCGCCAATTTTCAGTCGGCGCGCACAACGAAACGCTTTCCGTCGCCGCAATGCGCGTCAGCGATTTAGATCCTTCGCCCCTGACAATCAATGGCTGAGACACAGCCCCAACTCCATCCCGCTTTGCTAAGTCTATCAGCGACGATTTCCCAGTACTTCACGTCTGAGCATTTACCACACCCTGTTCGCGCCTAAAAATTTCCGATCAATTTCGACAAAGAGCGAGCTACTCAGTTTCGGCTACGCACGCGAGGAGCTGCTTGTCCGTGATCTTCCACTGCGTTTTGTCGTTGCACAGATCGACTTGCTCGATCACGCACTCGTCTCCGTCTTCGTCCACAACCTTCACGTCGTAGCGGTCGCAGGGGACGTTCGTGAGCGTGAAGGATCCGCCTGTCGCAAGGACCTGATCCACGAGCTGGTCCAAACCCCAGCGTTTGTTCGAGGTCGCTGAAAGGTAGAGGTGGTGAATCTCCCACTTGCTCTGGTTGATGATCGTGATCGTAGCCTTCTTGTCACCCGCGAGGGCCGGCCCTGACGCGGCAAAGAGAAGAAGAGCGGCGACTGGAAGCAGCGTTGCAAAATTTTTCATAATTTTCAGACCTCCTCGGCGCAGGATTTTGCCTCTTTTGCCATACACTCGGCAATGCCAAAGTAATATGGAACAGGCGCGAAAACTCATACCCGAATCACAGATTCCGCCGCGCACACGGTTCTTCAACTTGACCGCGATCCAGCTTGAGTTGCCAGGTCTTCGTTCTTAGATTCACGTCAAGAGCAAGGAGTAAAGATGAAAAGCCACATTCGACGAATCACAGCGGCTCTATTGTTGGGCATGTTTGTGCTGCCTGCATTGGCAGCGTACGCCCAACCCCAAACACCTCACTGGTGGTATTATGGTTGTCCTCGAGGTCAAATTCCACAAGCGCCCGGCAAAATACCGAGCCCGGGTACTTCAGGGTGGACCCGATACCAAAGCTGCCTGCAACAATACTTAAATGTGTCGCCTCAGCAGAGCGCCCAGATAGCGCCCATTCTCGCCAATGAAGGACAAAAGATAATCGAGATCAGAGAAGACAATTCCCTTTCGAAGGTTCAAAAGATACAACGTGCGAATGCCCTCCATCAACAGTTCGATCCGCAGTTGAAGGGTATTCTTTCAACTGCTCAGTACAACAAGTTACAAGTCGGCCGCCAACAGGCCGACCGATGGATCACTCAGGCAAGACTCGGTTGGCAGTAAAGGGAACGGTTTCTGGAAATCCAAATGTTGAAATCGTAACAGGACTGTTACCGATTTGGCCATGCACATAGTTTCTACCTTGGCACAGGGGTCTGCACTGAAAACGCAGATTTTACCCAGGGGCGCCGCATAAGTCCTGTCCTTTGACTCCCGTACACGCCGACATAGCAGGGCAGTACTTTTCGGAGTGGTGAGACAGATTCGTGATCGATTTAGCCGTGATCTGCTGGCGAAAATCCAGTCGAGGCATATAATATGTAGTATGAAATCCAAATACAGCTTCGCCAACATCGTTGTTCCGGTTTTTGTTTTTCTGTCCGCGGTATTCATCGGCACTATTGCGCGAGGGGGTTCTGCGTCTGGCTACCTCCGGTCTAATCATCATTTTGCGCCTGGCCGCCTGACCGTGGACAGAGCAGCGAACTTCGGATGGAATCTCGCTTTCAATTTGGAGATCGATGGCAGGCCCGTCGCGAATGTCGCACAGGGTCACAGCTATAGCACCTGGCTGTCCGCCGGGCCGCATGTGTTGACCGTGCATAAGGTACCAGCGGCAGGCTACACTGCGCCGACTTCGACAACAGTAAACATTCAGCCCGGCGCTGAGCATCTGTACATTGCGATGTGGAATTCGGGTTTGGTTTATCTGCACCCTGCGGGACTTTCGTTAACTCCCGGCGCGTTCTGGCAAAATCACGGTGATGGTTACCCATAACCATTCACGGCTCACCTTTTGACGAGCTTAGTTTGTGTAACTGTCTTTTCTCCTAGGGAGCGCCACTTTCTCGAAGTCAAGACCGGAAATCCACTTCGGAAGTTCGCTAAATCCTACTTCTCACTCTCGCCCGCGCTTTTAATCGCAAATATTTCCAATGCGTTTTGCTTCATTCGGCGCTTTGCTCGCGGTTTGTTTCCTTTTAGGAAGCGGATGCTCCAAAGGCGTCAGTCGCACGACGGCAGCCACGGTGTTTTTCGTTAACGGGAACGTCGTTTTCGGAAGCGCGGAACGACATCAGTTTCAGCCAGTCACATCCAGCAGCACGATTCCAAACGGCGACACCATACGCACAGCGCAGGACGCCACAATCAATCTGGCATTGGTACCGGGCGTATTCGTTCGTTTGTCCGGCAATTCGGAAATAAAAATCGACCAGCTCCGGCTGGTGAAGGACGGAAACGAAACTGCCGGGGGCATGCTCGAAAGACGGTCGCGCGTACAATTAAAGCGCGGCAAGATGAGCGTTTTGTTCAGCCGACCCGACAGAAGCGCATCATATTTCACCGTCACCACGAATCAGTCGACTATTACGCCGGACTCCGATTCTCTTTTTACCATTTGGACTGATGGTAGTACTACCAGAGTAACATGCGGGCGAGGCGAAGTGATCGCCTCGGGCAATGGTCAATCGGAGCTCAAGATTGCCGCGGGATATTTTCATCAATGGCCAATGGCATCGAATGAACCGGTCGCTGCCACGGCCGACGCTGGTGCCCAGATGGATACCAGAACGTCGTTCGAAGCAGAAAAGGAATTGCTTGATCAGGCAGCCGGCCGACAAGATCGCCGCCCATTTTAGGCGCTTGTCGATCTCTCAAAGCTCGGGATTCGCACAAACGGTTTTGAAAATCGTTTGCGCTGGTGAGACGAATTTTGGATGATCGCCACAAATGGCACAATCAGCTCTCGATCTCGTCATCACTGCGTTGAAGGCAATTAGAGAGAAAAGTGAACATGCGCCGCGAGCATCGAAGGCTATCCTGGCTGGATTGGAAATCATAGATTCTGTAATCGTTTCTCCACAGGAAACATCCGGGCCACGCCACACGCAGCGACTACAGCCGGGATCCAACAA
>JBLMXD010000126.1:0-4390 GCA_050257575.1 Alphaproteobacteria bacterium
GGAGGCTCGCCCAGCTTTTTTCGCAGCCGACCGATGAACACTTCAACCAGCTTGGTATCGTACTCGTGTGTGTGTTCCCAAACGCGTTCGCACAGCTCTGTGCGCGTAAACACCCGCCCGGGTTCGCGCATCAGCACCTTTAATAACATTAACTCGCGTGGAGAGAGCTCAATCCGGGTCTTGCCGCGGTGGACATCGTGTGTCACAAGATCGAAGGTTAGATCGCCGACGCGCAAAGAGATTACCGGTTCCTCCGGATAACGGCGTCCAAGCGCACGGACGCGCGCGACCAATTCGCGCGTAGCAAATGGCTTTGGTAGATAGTCGTCGGCCCCGAGTTGCAAGCCCGTTACTCGGTCATCGACCGTACTGCGTGCGGTCAGTAATAAGACACGGCTGGCCAGATGTTGTGAACGCAGACGTCGCAGCAATTCGAAGCCGTCGATTCCGGGCAGGCCAACGTCGAGCACGATTAAGTCGAAAGCCTTTTTGCCCACCTCATCCAGCGCCGCTTCGCCACTAGTGACCGCTTTCGGATCGTGACCGTCCTCAGTCAACGCTGCGGCGATTTGCCGCCCCACGGCAGGTTCATCTTCAACGATCAAAATGCGCACGGATGTAGTGAACGGGGTAGAGGTTTAAAAACGCAGCGTAAACTGGGTGGCCAGCAGGTGATTATCCAGACCGGGAACAGTGGTTTCATGCTGAAAACTATATTGCAATTTTAGTTGTGCGTGGGTGGTGAAACGATAGGTGGCGGCGACATCGATTCTCTCAAGGTTCGGACTCCAATGTTCATCGTTACCGTAGCCATTATTGATTGTCGCGAATAGTTGCTGGTTCCAACGAATGGCGCCAAACAGCCGTGGTGTAAATTTGTATTTTGCTTCGATGTAATAGGCCAACGTATCGGCATCTCCTACATTGGGTACTTGAAATCGCGCTTCGTAACACTCGGCCCAAACTTGCAGGTGATGCCAGGCGAAGCTGACATCTTGTCCAAGGACAAATTCCCGAAAGTCATCAATGCCGGTTCCAGGTGGGAGGGTTGGTTCGGCTTCGCTCCGAAAATATGGACCCTCACTTGCGGAGAAGCCAAAATTCCAAGCCTCGTTAGGCCGATAGCCAACGCGTCCACTGAAAGTCGGATTTTCAAAGCCTGTCTCAGTAATAGACCAGGATTCGGGACGCGACGAGAGGGACGCATTTTTCATTTCCATGGCATAATCGAAGTGCCCCAACTGGCCAGAGATGGAGACACCGGTCGCATAACTTGGTCCCCAGATCACCGGATTGAACGAGTACTTTCGGTAATAGTATGGCGCGTAGATGAAATACGCCGGAGAATACGGCGCATACTTGTCCTGGATGGCAGTGACATTTTCGTAGACTAGCGGCGCGTTAATAAATGGATTGTCCCATGATAAGTGCCGCGGGACCCAATTGCCTACCACGGTCGCGAATTTACCGGCCTGCAATGTGAAACGGCCGTCCTGCCACGGTGTAATCCTCGAGGCATACTCATCCAGACGAATCTCGGCGCCGTGATCGCTCGGATCAAATCCGCGGTCCACACGGGTTTGGGCGAAGAAGTACCCGTAAGACCCGAGTTGGGCGTCAAGAAACAGCGTGAGGCGCGGGTTAAAAAGATTGTCAATGCTCGACTCGATCAGGCCAGGCGCCGGTTGTTGAAAATTGTAAAACTCAAGATCCAGCGTCCCACTCAATCGAGCACGAAAATCGTCTTGAAACGCGGATATCGTGAGCGTGTTGTCGAGGCGGTCGAGAGTATCGTCAATGTCGAAAGCACACGCTGTACACGCGAAAACGCACAGACTGATAATGTGCCACTTCATGTAACTGCGTTAACGCCGTTCGCCGCGGAAAAGCGCACTTCAAACTCGGTCCAATCGTTGTCCGAACGCACCAGACGCAAGTCACCACCGTGGAGCCTCGTCAGTTCGCGCGCCAGGTTTAGACCAATGCCATGTCCCGATGTGGCTGAAGGAGTCGAGCGGTGATGAAACCGTTCAAAAATGTTTTCGCCCGGTGAAATGGAGCGGCCGGTGTTTCCGATCGTGAGCACGACGTCGCTGCCGTTGCCCTGCGCGTTCACCCGGATTCGTCCGCCCGGACGATTATACTTACGCGCATTCTCCAGGAGATTTTGCACGATCAATGAAGTGTAGCGCTTTTCGCCCGCCACGAAGAGGCTTCGTGGATATTTTTTTTCGATCTTTATATCCGGCGAATCGGGTAGCGCGGCAATATCATCCAACCGTTCATCAACAAGTTGGCTAAGATCGACGGGGTCCGATGCAATTTGAAGGTGACCGGCGTCCATCCGTGACAACAAAAGCAAGTCGTCAATCACGCCAGTCAAGCGATGTGTTTGATGCAATAGTGCGGACAATTGCTCGTAGATATCCGCGGGAAACCCTTCCCGTTCCAAAAGCGATTCGAGACCTAGGCGCAAAACCGTTACCGGACTTTTCAGCTGGTGCGAGGCATCGGCCGAATATCTTGTGGACCGTTCGAGTTCCTCGGTGGTCGATGCCAGTGCGGCCTCGGCGCGTTCGCGTTCCGCACGATTCTCTGCAGAATCAAGGGCGAGCTTCTTAACTGGCGCCGAAAACCGGAGTGCAGCGAAATGGCTTGCCACGAACCCGCCTAACAAAAGAAGGACACCTCCGGCGGCGATCTGCCATCTAAGGCGTTTCAGCTGTGCCTCCCAGGATGCCAGAGGATAAACACAGACCTCGTATGCAGGTGGAAACAGCGAGCCCGGGTTGAGCCGCTTATAAAACAAAAGCTCGGGTGCGCCGGCGACTTCGACCCGGAAATAGTTTTGTTCTGAGTCAGAATTAGCGAGCGCAGTTCTGATCTTTTCATTGAAAGAGGCTTGGGCAGAGGCCGGAAGGGCCGGGAGGTACAGGTGACCATCTACCCAGATCCCGCTTTGCATTCCTGTGTGCTTGTCTTCGAGCTCGAGTGGTTTGAACCCAACAACGAGCGCCGAAACCAGATCGCCCGTGTCGGTTGAAAAGATCGGCACGGCTATCACTTCATGGATATGACCGGAGGATTGGACAAATCCGAACTGCTGTTTGGCCGGCAATTTCTTCAAAGAAAGCTGGGCTTGTGTGTTTGCGTCCAGCTCTCCCACATCAGAGGGATTGGGCGGTTCGATCACTTCGCCCGTGCTGTCGAGGAAGCGATAAAACCTGGCGTGCAAAGATCGTGCGGCTTGTTCAGGTGGCGGTTCCTCCCCTTCCATCAGGTTGCGCAGTTCGTCCTTTGCGCTTGGATAAAGGAGATCGATGGCGTCGTCCTCAATAGCGGCATGGATCCGTGGTTTCGCCGCGAGCGTGTTGCAGCGGTCGGCGAGCGCAGCGTGGCGCAGTTCATCGAGCTTGTGCACCGAAGAAATCTCAGTTTGAAACGTCTGTTGCAAATTTTGCTCCGCGTCGCCGGTGACTTTGCGTTGCGCCAGATAAAAGCCCAAGGCAGTCAGGGCTCCTATGATCACCATAAAGGCGGTGAACAAGCGGGCGCGAAAGCTCGCCACTTCCTTGTTTCTCGTTTTACCTGCGGAGCTCATGGAAAATCAACATGCAGCGTCTGACCATTCTTCAAGTCCACCGGCTTTTCCCTCGTGGTTCGGCTGTCGATCCAGGCCTTCAACGTGTAGTGACCTGCAGGCAGTTTATCTAATCGAAATCGACCGGTCGTGTCTGTCATCACGAAGTAAGGGGTGCGCAATACCAGGATCAGTCCGCGCATGTGCTCGTGAATGTCGCACCGCAGAGTGACCAGGCCCGGTTTGTCGAAGACCACGGACGGGATCGGCCGTTCCTCCGGACGATAACGGCCCAGATCAAATCGCTTGGCAGGCGAATAGGAAAAGATGTTGTGATAGGCGTCGTCGAGATTTGGAAACGTTACCCTCGTTCCCACTTCTATCGGCAGAAGCGCAGGAAGAAACGTTAAATCCTTTTGCGCGACCTCTTTTGTTGGCGGTGAAGCGGGTTGCGGAAAATTGCCATCGAGATAGACCACGGCCAGCGGCGGTTGCGTGGAGAGAACTCCACTTTTTGTCACAATCTGGTAACGCTTGGCTTGAACGGGCGCCGAATGCGATTTCGGAAGCTCAACGCGTCCTTCAACCGCTGCGCCCGCCAGGAGCGAAGCGGGCGTGATGAAGAAAATGGCATTCAGCGACATCAGTCCGAGCCAGCGCATCTTTCTAGTTTAACAGGCCTTTAGCGGAACGGAAACCGCTGGAATCATGCCTGGCTCACGCGATTTCCGTGCTACGTCTCGGTTTGGCTGCTGCCATCGCTGGCAAGGTGAAGAAGATCGTTGCGACCAGGCTCCAGAAAATTCCGAT